>CAVJKE010000041.1:0-10160 GCA_963649695.1 bacterium | reverse complement strand
ATAATGCGTGTCATCATACTTTGTGCGGATAGAGTCAAGCTGACCATCAGTAAGGTAAGCACAAGATGTGTCACTTATTACCAGAACCGAAGTTCCTTGAGGGAAAACGGCCTCTACCCCTGTTAAATATTTATAACATGAAATAAAATTCTCTGTTTCACAGCCTAATCCAGTCGGCTCTCCACCTGTCGTCTCGCAAGATGTCGCCACGATTCCGAAAAATGGTACAAAGAAGAAACAACTTGATTTTCATAGTATTGATTAACACATTGTTTAACATAATATTCATTTCAGTGTTATAAAGTTGTCAAATATAACGAATATTTGAATATTTTCCACAAAATCGTTGTAATTGCCGGAAATGTTTGTAACTTGCAGACAAGTCTGGACCAGAACAGAACCACATACAGGACTTGTAACGTCATGAAAATCCACTTGACTGGAATACCGCTGATGATGGCGTTCATCATCTTATTTTGCGATGTCAGCATCGCACAGAACTCCAAGAACGCCACAGACAGACAGTGGTGCACGGTCAGCGGACACATCGCTGATCAGGATTAGGGAGAACCGCTGATCGGAGCCGCGCTGAAATCAGAGGCAGACGGCAAAGGCACGGTGTCGAACAATTACGGTTATTTCTTCCTGAAGTTACCCAAGGGGAAAGTCGAACTTGTCTGCTCCTATGTCGGCTACGAAAACGTCGGTTTGACTTTGGATGTCCGGCGGGACACTGTCTTGAACTTCAAGCTGAAAGCCGGAAGTGTCCTGAAAGAAGCATCGGTGACCGCCCAGAGAAGCAGCCTGATTTCCAAAGGGATAGGTGCGATAGACATCTCAGTCGACGAAATCCGCAGCACTCCGACCCTGCTTGGAGAGGCCGACATACTGAAGGCCCTGCAGCTTCTTCCCGGAGTACAGTCCGGCACCAATGGCTTCACCGGGCTGTTCGTACGCGGCGGCGGCCCGGACGAGAACTTGCTGATGCTTGACGGAACGGCCTTGTACAACGCCAACCACATGCTGGGCATCTTCTCCGTGTTCATGCCGGAATCTGTAAAGAAAGTCACTCTGCACAAAGGCGCTTTCCCGGCCAGATATGGAGGGAGAATCTCGAGCGTCGTGGATGTCAGGACAAATGACGGCAACCTTGAGAAGCATCAGGGCACGGTCTCCGTCAACCTGCTGAGCAGCAAGGTCCATTTCGAGGGGCCGATGGCAAAAGGGAAGGCGTCATATTCAGTCAGCGGCAGACTTATGAACACCATATTCGCGGCCCCGCTGATCAAAGCCCTGGCAGATTCGGATGAAAACTACAATTACTGGTTCTACGATGTAAACGGGAAGCTGACCTGGAACTCAAGCGATGCCGACAGGCTCTATCTCAACATCTACAACGGGCTGGACAAACTCACCTACAACTCGCACAACAGTGTTTCCGGCTTCAACGCGGAAATAGACGGGAGGGCTGTCACCGCCAATTCATCCAGCGATGACAACACCGGAATCCGTTGGGGAAACACCTTGGTTTCAGGGCGTTGGAATCACATTTTCGGCAGCGGCCTGTTCTCCAACACGACCATCGCCTACAACCGCTACAAGATGGCCACCTCGATCAACAACAATGAAAATTTAATATACCATCTGAGAACATATCCCGACCCGAAGGACAGCGTCACAAATTCTTTGGCACAGACGGACTATGATTCAGGGATAAGGGACCTCAGCCTGAACACGGATTTTGAATACACACCTTCCACCTCGCATCAGATCAGGTTCGGAGCGGAATACATATTCCACACCTATCATCCCGAAAATCTGATAATGAAGCATACCATGGTGGAAGGAGGGCTGACCACTCTTGACACCACTTTCAGGGACTCGAGAGAAAGCGCCATCATCGGACACGACTTCTCAGTTTACGCCGAGGATGAATATTCAGTGACCGACAGACTGACCATAAACCCCGGACTAAGGGTGAATCTATTCTATGTCCAGGGGAAAGGCTACCTGTCCGCCCAGCCGAGGCTGATGGCAAGATACGGATTCAACGGAGGGGTGGCGGTGAAGGCAGGATATTCAAGAATGTCGCAGAACGTCCATCTTCTGTCCTCGTCGCAACTCTCGCTGCCGACCGACCTCTGGGTGCCGGTCACAAAAAAGATCAAGCCGGTCATCTCGGACCAGTACTGTATGGGTGTCAGCTATGACGGGCTGAAGAAATGGGAAATGTCACTCGAGGTCTACTACAAGACCTTGAAGAACGTGATAGGCTACACCGACGGTTCATCCCTGCTCGGCGGCTCCGCCAGCTGGCAGGAAAAAGTGGTGATGGGGCAAGGACGCTCGATAGGAGCGGAGATGTTCATACGGAAATATGCCGGGAAAACCACCGGCTGGCTTTCCTACACGCTTGCCAAAACCGAAAGACGCTTTCCTGACGGGTCGGTTTCCGGGAAAGACTGGTTCCCTTACAAATACGACAGAAGGCACAATCTCGCTTTGGCCCTGAACCATAAATTCGGCAAGAAAATCGACCTTAACGGGACATGGACATTCGCGACGGGCGGGACTCTCTCGATTCCGGAAAGAACCACGGTCTTCCTCACTCCTGATTCCAGGGAGCTGAATGTCACCAGCCTCAACACCCACCGCGGCAACTACCGTCTGCCTTCAAGCCACTGTCTGAGCGTCGGAGTCAATTTCCGCCACCAGGGGAAACACGGCGAAAGCGTCTGGAATGTCACGGTGTACAATGCCTACAACAGGAAGAACCCGGACTTCGTGATTCTCAACTCAGAAAGCAAATATTACGGGAACTCATATTCAGAGAAGGTCCAGCTGAAGAAGATCACCGCGCTTCCTGTCATTCCTTCAATCGGTTACACTTTCAATTTCTAGACTATGAAAAAAATCCGCATACTTTTGATGATAATGTCCTTGTCGGCGGTTTCGTGCGTCGAGAAGATCACCGTGGATTCAAAAGACCAGGACACGAAGCTGATAGTCAACGCCCAGATGTCCGCATCTGAGAAAAAACACACGATTTTCATCGGATCCGGCCAAGGTTATTCTGTAGGTGCGTACAACGGAGTCAGCGTGACCTGCACCATAAACGGTGAGAAACGCATCAAAGCGGCATTGAAGGAAAATGAAGATTCCTACAGCCAGAATGTCTTGTCTGAATATGTTCTCAATACGGAATTCCAGCCCGGCGATTCAGTGCGGCTCGACATCAACAGCAAATACGGCGATGTTTATTCCGCGGTCAGGGTGCCGGAAACCTCGGCGGAAATCACCGGAATCGACACCACCAGCAAAGGCTATCTGTTCCACCTCACCGTCCACATTGAAGAAGATGAGCCGGCCGGACTCAATTACTACAGGATAAGGCTGCGCCATCGCTATGAAGCCACCGGCTATGATGATTCCGGGGCAGTGGTCAGACGCGGTTCAGGGTCCAATTTCGTCTCGTTGGACAATGACAACGACCCGATCCTCAACGGAGGCCGGCTGGGGGAAGACCAGCTCATCGACAAGGCACCCAACGTCTACTGCGTGTTCAACAACCGGTTCTTCAAGGACGGGAAGGCCACCATCGAGGTGACGGCAAGAACGGAAAGTCTTTACCAGTTTAAAGTCGGAGGCAACGCCGACCATTGGCTCGTCAAGAACAAGGCGGAACTTTCCCTTCTCAGCATCTCAAAAGAAGAGTACAACTACCTCTCCTACCTGAACAGCCTCCAGGCCGCCGATGATGACTTTAGCTATTTCTTTGAGCCTATGGTGCTTCCGAACAATGTCGAGGGAGGTCTCGGTTTCTTCAGCATAGCGTCCGAACGAACCTTCTCATTCCAGCTGGAGGACAAGGTCTACTAGGAACAGACTACCATAAACGACAGAAAAACCCGCCCATTTGCGGGCGGGTAACTCAAACGGAATCAATCCGCGGCGGTCCGGGACGATGGCCGGAACGCAGGCTGCTCCCTATTCTATGCAGCTGGCCAGACAGGTCATCGAACCGGATGGACGGAACTCTATGCCCGTGGAAGTGGCTGGGATGAGAACGGTCTCTCCCTGACGGAGGGTCACGGTGTGCTGCGGTCCGTCGCTCTCACTGTCGATGAGCGAGCCGCTTCCGGCCACGCACATCACCACGACGAAGGAGTCAAGGCTCGAAAGATCCTTTGCGCAAGGCTTGTCCAGATCGAAAAGCGAAGTGGTGAAGTACTTGCAGCTCACGAGTGGGGTCTCGGCGTCCTTGACCAATGAATATTCAGTCTTGTAGTCCGGATAGACATCGTAGTCGATGGCTTCCTTGGCCTGCTCGATGTGCAGTTCGCGCGGCTTGCCGTCAAGGCCCAGGCGGCCGTAATCGTAGATTCTGTAGGTGAGGTCGGAGGTCTGCTGGATCTCGGCCACGAAAGAACCTGCACCGATGGCGTGGATTCTGCCGGCCGGGAGGAAGAACACATCTCCGGGAGCTATCTTGTGTCTTGCCAGCACATCGGTGATCGTGTGGTCGTTGACGCGCTGTTCATATTCATCAGGTGTGATCCAGTCTGTCAGGCCGCTCAGCAGGTGTGCGCCCTCATCGGCCCCTACGACGTACCACATTTCCGTCTTGCCCTTCATTCCGGGATGGGTCCTGGCGGCAAGTTCATCGTCAGGATGCACCTGGATGGACAGGTCGCTCTTGGCGTCGATGAATTTGATGAGCAGAGGGAACTCCGTGCCGGTCTTCTCGAAAACCTTCCGGCCGACAAGTCCGGGGCCATATTCATTCATCACTTCGGTCAGGCTTTTGCCGGCGAGAGGGCCGTTGGCGACGGTCGAGACGTGGCCTTCGACGGCCGAGATCTCCCAGCTTTCGCCGATCTTGTGCTGCTTTGTCTTTATGCCCTTGAAGGGCGCTATCTTTTCACCGCCCCACACCATTTCACGCAGGTACGGCTCAAATTTGAGTGGATACATATTTATTCGTCAAATTCGTTTTCTCCTATTTGTCGAGTTCGGTGAGGGCGAAGGCGTAGGCACCGAGGGAGATGGCCTTGCTCGCTCCAATCTTGGAACGCATCACGCCGACGCGCTTCTGAGGGTCATAGACGACCTCGCGGTCGCTTCCGTAGACCTTCAGTCTGCGGGCCTCGCCGCGGGCGAACTGCTCGAACTCCGCCGGATTGTCGAGGTCGTAGACCTTCATCTGGACTCTGTTCAACTGCTCGCCGGTAAGCTGGTGCATCTTGGAACGCATCGTGCGTAAGATTCCCGGCATCAGGTACTTGTAGTTGTGCATCACGCCGCCGCCGATCACGATGAGGCCATCGATGAGGGTGACAGCCGTGGCCATCGCATCGCCGGCCACCTCGCCCATCTTGTCGAAGGCGCGGATAGCCGCCACAGCGTCGCCCGGACGCTTGCCGTCGATGACCTCGCCGAGGTCCTTCGGCTCAAGCCCGTGGTCAGGGTTGCCAGTCAGTTCACCGTAGACTCTCTTCACCGCGCGGATCGAGGCTCCGTCCTCGACGATGATGTCAGGGTTGTCAGGATGCTTGAGGCAGAAGGTCTCCACGCAGGAGTTGTCGCCTCGGTTGAGGTCGCCGTTGACCACCACACCGATGCCAAGGCCGGTGCCGAAGGTGTAGCCGATGAGGTTGTGGTAGCGTTTGGCGCTGCCTGCCGCCTCAAGACGGGCGTTGACCTCGGGGAGAGCGCCGGCGAGAGCCTCGCCGTAGGCGTAGAGGTCACCGTCGTTGTTGATGTAGACAGGGATGCCGAAAGTATCTTCGAGGAATGGTCCGAGGGCGACACCGTCCCTGAATGACGGGAAATTCGGCAGGTAGCCACCTATGATGCCGTCAGGGTAGTCGGCCGGGCCAGGGAAACAGAAGCTGATCGCCACTGGTTTCTCCTCGCCAAGTTCTTCCTTTATCTGGGTGAAACCCCTCACCATCGTCCACAGACAACGGTCAAGGTTGTCTGCGTTGGAAGGCAAAGTTATCGGGTCGCAGCAGAATTCTCCGCCTTTCATCGCGCCGAAGACCATATTGGTGCCGCCGGCGTCAAGGGTCATCACGACTCTGTTATCGTTCTTAATGTCGGACATATCGAGTGTTTTTGATACCGCGAAGATAATGAATATTCATCGGCCTTTCACAACATTCTTCAACTTCCGCTACCGTCAAGGCCGCCTCTGCCCTGGAACTTTAGCGGATCTTTAAGAAAACCGCCTGAAAGTTCCGGCGACTTTCGACCCGTCAGGTCAGTCGTTGTTCATCTGGGTGATGTCCGGCTTGCAGCGCTCGGAGTCGCCGATTAGCCACTCGGCATAGTAGTCCGCCATACGCCAGAAGAAATATTCATTCATATCCCCGAATCCGTGGCGCTGCCCCGGGAGGATGAGCATGTCGAACCTCTTGTTGGCGCGGATCAGGGCGTTCACGACGCGGATGGTGTTGGCCGGGTGGACATTGTTGTCGATGTCGCCGTGCACGAGCATCAGGTGCCCCTTGAGGTTGCCGGCGATCTCCGGATTGGTCTCAATGTGGTAGACGAAGGTCGTGTCGCCCTTGTCGATCTTCTCCAGGACTCCGTGGTGCTGCTCGCTCCACCAGCGGTTGTAGATGCTGTTGTCGTGGTTGCCGGCGCAGGACACCGCCACCTTGAAGAAGTCAGGATATTTCAGGATCGCCGCCGTGCTCATGAAGCCGCCGCCCGAGTGGCCGTGGATGCCCACCCTGTCGAGGTCGATGAATGAATATCTTGCCCCGAGCTGCTGGATGGCATATTTCTGGTCCTCAAGACCATAGTCACGCAGGTTGCCGTAGCCGTAGTTGTGGTACCACTTCGAGCGGTTCGGATGGCCGCCGCGGTTGCCCACGGTGATGACGATCATCCCCAGCTGGGCGAGCCTGTCCGTGCGGGTGAAACCCTTGCTCCAGGAGATGTTGTTGGCCTCCACCTGAGGGCCCGGATAGACATAGTCGCAGATCGGATAGACCTTCGTTGAGTCGAAGTCGAAAGGCTTGTACATCGCTCCATAGAGGTCGGTCACGCCGTCGGCGGCCTTCACCTTGAACCTCTCAGGGAACTTGTAGCCGGCCTCGAGCAGGAGGCTCAGGTCAGCGGTCTCAAGGTCGCTGACCTTCTTGCCGGCGGCCGAGTAAAGGGCCACGGCCGGGGTGCAGTCAACCCTTGAATAGTTGGCTATGAAGTACTTCGCGTCGTCGCTGGCCTGTGACATCACATCCATGTCCTTCACGTCCAGCTGCTGGAGAGCGCCGCCCGAAAGCGGGACTCTGAAGGTGTGCATCTGGTAAGGATTCTCATCCTTGTCCACTCCGCAGGCGCTCAGAAGGATGTAGCCCTCTTTCTCGTTGACTCCGAGGATGTCCTCGACGTGGAAGGCCCCGTCGGTCAGATTCCTGACCAGAGTGCCGTCGCTGTCGTAGAGATAGATGTTGGCCCAGCCGTTGCGCTCCGACCAGTGCAGGATTTTCCTGCCGCCGTCGATCAGGCAAGGAGTGCGGTACTCGACGTAAGTCCTTTCCCTTTCGGAGATTATAGTCTTCGTGGAATCCGATCCGACATCCACCCTGCAGACATCGAGCCTCTTGAGGTCACGGCTCTGGCGGACGAGGTAGAACCCGTCGTTGTCACCCAGCCAGATGTTCCTCCAATATTCAAGATAACTGTCCGCCGCCGTCCTTTTCGCGCTTTGCAGGGCGACTTCCTGGTCCTTGAAGGCGCGGCACTTGATCTCCTTCGCCTCCGCTCCGGTCTTTGCCTCGTCCATAGTGAAGAGGTAGAGGTAACCCACCGCTCCAGGCTCTCCCGGCATCTGGTACTTGTAGGTCTCGAGTTCCGGACGCCTGGACAGGGAGTTGATGACCCAGAAGTCCTTGAGCGGACGGGTGTCCCACTTCATCGTGGCGAAACGCTTCGAGTCGGGCGACCACACGAGTTCTGCCGGATAGTTCCTCTTCGTGGTGTCCGTCTCAGTGTCGCCGGCATAGTTGCCGTAGCCGTAGCCGAACTGGCGGATGCCGTCCGAGGTGAGGCGGTGTTCCACGATGGTGCTGTCCTTCTCGTCCTTGGCCGCCTTGCGGAGGCTCGTGGAATCCATCACCCAGAGGTTGGATCCCTTTGCGTAGACTCCGAAAGTCCCGTCAGGGGCGACGGAGGCCCATCTCGGGTAGAGAGGCTCCTTCTTCGAGGTGGTGTCCAGCCTGCGGGAGGCGATGTCATAGCGGAAATATGTGGTGTCGAGGTCGTTGCGCAGGCCCGACACGATGCTGAAGGTGAACTCCTTGTCGTCCTTCAGCTCCAGGTCTCTTATAGGAATATGCTTGGCGTCGAACGGGTAGCGGACGTACTCGGTGATCTCCATCGCGAGCCTGTCAAGGTCGAAGATCTCCGTCTTCGTGCCTTTCGCCGGGTCCACGATGTAGTAGTCAGTTCCCTGCGACGTTTTCCAGCTGTACCAGAACTTGTCGCTGTCCTTGAACCAGTTAGGCCTCACCTGCGTGGAGAAGACCATCTGCCCTACCCTCTTGGCCGAGAACCTTTCGGCCAGCGCGTAGTTGGCTTTTTGCGCGGATCCCAGCGCGCAGACAAGCAGCGCGGCCCCCGCCAGTATCAATTTTTTCATATTCATAAAAGAGATTTTTTCTTTCCTCAACGGCTTTGTCGTAAGGCCTCACACCCGTTTTTGCAACACCGCTGTCACCAGGCCTCATTCCGTTATTTTCACATCAGCGGTATCCCCAGGCTCAAGCCAGCTCTCGCCCAGGAGCGGTGCGGGCATATTCTCACCCCACCTGCACCAGTCGCACGGTTCGGCGAATATACTAATAAATATTGAATATGTTATTGCCCGGAAAACTGATTAGCCGCGCAGTTCCACCCCGAACAAGAGGTATCCCGTGGCAGATAACCAATTGATAATCAAGTAAAACAGTGATGTTCTGGTACGGATATCCGTACCAGACAACTGCTTAGTTAACTGACTATCAACCGTTTATCCGCCACGGCGATAGGGCCGGGGACAGAAATCAGGAGGTTTTCTTGCCGATATCGGCAAGAAAATGACTATATTTGCACCGAAACGGATAAAAACTTGCCGATTAGTATGGACTACATTTCAACTAAAGAGTATGCGGCTTCCAACGGGATAGCGGAAAGGACAGTACGCAACTACTGTGTGCAGGGTAAAATTGACGGAGCAAAGTTGATAGGTAAGACCTGGAGCGTGCCGGCCGACGCGCCGCTCCCGCAAAGAAAGAATGCCCGGAACATCGCTTCACCGCTGCTTACGGCTCTTAAAGAGCAGAAAGAGACCAGATTGAAGGGAGGAATATACCACCGCACGCAGATAGACCTGACTTACAATTCCAACCACATCGAAGGCAGTCGCCTGACGGAAGAGCAAACACGGTACATATTCGAAACCAACACGATAGGTATGACGGATGAATATGTCAAAGTGGATGACATCATAGAGACAACGAATCATTTCCGCTGCATAGACTTCATCATCGACCACGCAAAAGAACCGCTCAGCGAGAATATGGTCAAGCATATTCACGCCCTCCTGAAAAGCGGCACGTCAGATGCACGGAAATCGTGGTTCGCCGTCGGTGACTACAAGCGTCTGCCGAACGAGGTTGGAGGAGTCGAGACCGTAGCCCCCCGGATGGTCGGAGCGGAAATCCGCAAGCTTATCAAGTCTTACAGGGCAAAGAATCCTGTCTGTTTTAACGACATACTCGATTTCCACCAGAGGTTCGAGACCATTCATCCGTTTCAGGACGGCAATGGCAGAGTCGGACGGCTCGTCATGTTCAAGGAGTGCCTGGCCCACGACATCGTGCCGTTCATCATTACAGATGAATTGAAGATGTTCTATTACAGGGGTCTGCGCGAATGGAAGTCAACGCCGGGTTACCTTACCGACACCTGCCTTACCGCACAGGACTACTACAAGAAACTTCTCGACTATTTCCAGATAAAGTACAAAGAAAACCAGTAGCTCCCGAAAGCGTAAATAGGTAAGGGTCAACTATTTGAATATCCCGCCACATAAAACAGGTGAGCCCGCTCTCTCCTGTAACGAGTAACTTTGAATCGACATTTTTTAGCAACTGAAAATCGACATATTT
>CAVJKE010000040.1:0-10533 GCA_963649695.1 bacterium | reverse complement strand
ACCGCTCCGAGGCCACAGACCGCTACGAAGCCACAGACCGCTTACACGAGGCCACGAACCTATTCCGAAGCCCCGGACCGCAACCGCTATGCCCGCCGCTTCGACTCCGTCATATTCACAGATTTCAAGGGAAAGGGCAAAATTGGTTAGGTTTCGCAATGAATATTGGTAAAATATTCATAAATTTATAGCCACTAATTAAACACTGAATCAAAAACTGAGTTTATGAAAAGGATCATCGAGTGCGTCCCGAATTTCAGCGAAGGACGCGACAGGAAAGTTATAGACCAGATAGTCAATGCGATAGCTTCAGCGAAAGTCGCCACTGAGAACGGCGAGGAGGGCGTGAAGGTGCTGAACGTGGACCCGGGAGAGGCGACCAACAGGACAGTCGTGACCTTCGTCGGCAGCCCCGAGGCCGTAGTCGAGGCAGCCTTCCAGGGAGTGAGATGCTCCGGCGAGGTGATCGACATGAGGCGGCACCACGGGGCGCACCCGCGTTCCGGAGCCTGCGACGTGCTGCCGCTCGTGCCTGTGGCCGGCATCACCCTCGAAGAATGCGCGGAACTCTCACGGACTCTCGCCAGACGCATCAGCGACGAGCTCGGCATTCCTTGCTACTGCTACGAGGCCGCGGCGTACAAGCCTGAAAGAAAGAACCTTGCGGTGTGCAGGGCCGGAGAATATGAAGCCCTCCCGGAGAAGATGGCGGACCCAGCTAGAAAGCCTGATTTCGGCCCGGAGAAGTACAACGAGACCGTCGCCAGAAGCGGAGCCGTCAACATCGGAGCCAGGGACTTCCTCGTGGCCGTGAACTTCAACCTCAACACCACCTCGACCCGCAGAGCGATGGCTGTCGCCTTCGACGTGCGCGAGAAAGGCCGCAAAATGCGCGAGGGCGGCACCCTCACCGGCAAAGTCCTCAAGGACGAGAACGGCAAGGACCGCTGGCAGCCCGGCACTCTGAAAGGCTGCAAGGCGATCGGCTGGTACATCGATGAATATGGCATCGCACAGGTTTCGATGAACATCACCGACATCAACGCGACCCCTCTCCACACCGCCTTCGAGGAGGTTTCCAGGGCGGCCGCTGCCAGAGGCCTCAGGGTGACCGGCACCGAGATCGTCGGCCTCGTCCCTAAACGGGTGCTGATGGAAGCCGGCAGGTTCTACCTTGAAAAGCAGGAACGCTCGCTCGGAATCTCTGAGGAAGAGACGATGAAGATCGCCGTCAAATCCATGAGCCTCGACGACCTCAAGCCTTTCGACCCACACGAGAAGGTCATTGAATATCTTATGGAAGATCCGGCCGAGACCGCGGCCAGAGAAAGGCTCGTCAGGATGCCCCTTAAGGGCTTCGCTACCGAGACCGCTTCCGAATCCCCTGCCCCGGGCGGAGGTTCGATTTCCGCCTATATGGGCGCTCTCGGAGCGGCCCTCGGCACGATGGTGGCCAATCTTTCAGCCCACAAGAGAGGCTGGGACGACCGCTGGAAGGAGTTCTCCGACTGGGCCGAGAAAGGCCAGGCCGTGATGGACGAGCTTGTGGTCCTGGTCGATGAGGACACGGCGGCGTTCGACAGGATAATGGCGGCGTTCGGTCTGCCGAAAGGCACTGACGAAGAGAAGGCCGCAAGGGCGGAGTCCATAGAGAAGGCCACGCTTTACGCCACGCAGGTGCCTCTGCGCACGATGAAAGCCTCGTACAAGGCCTTCGAGGTCATCAAGGCTATGGCTCAGACCGGCAACCCGAACTCCGTCTCGGACGCCGGAGTCGGAGCCCTCGCGGCCCGGAGCGCCGTCCTCGGAGCCCAGCTCAACGTGAAGATCAACGCCGCTTCGCTGGCCGACAAGGCCAAGGCAGCGGAACTGACCGCCGAGGCCGCGGAGATCGCCGCCAAGGCCGTCACTGAAGAAAAAGAGATACTTGACATCGTAAATTCCAAGATCAATGGATAGTTTCAAGGAAGAGATACTCGCGGGCATCCCGCAGGACAGGCTTCCGGACCCGAAGCCTTATGACAGAACGATAAGCCACGCCCCGAAACGCAAGGACATACTCACGGCCGAGGAAAAGGTCCTCGCCCTGAAGAACGCCCTGCGCTACTTCCCGGCAAAGTTCCACGCCCGGCTCGCCCCCGAGTTCGCGCAGGAGCTGAAGGACTACGGACGCATCTACATGTACCGCTTCCGCCCGTCCTACGACATCTACGCCAGACCTATCGACGCCTACCCTTGCCGCAGCCGTCAGGCGGCGGCCATAATGGCGATGATCCAGAACAACCTCGACCCGAGGGTCGCCCAGCATCCGCACGAACTGATCATCTACGGAGGCAACGGAGCGATCTTCCAGAACTGGGCGCAGTACCGTCTGACGATGAAATATCTCGCCGAGATGACCGACGAGCAGACGCTCTCGATGTACTCCGGCCATCCTATGGGCCTGTTCCCTAGCCACAAGGACGCTCCGAGAGTCGTGGTCACCAACGGAATGGTGATCCCGAACTATTCCAAGCCGGACGACTGGGAGAGGTTCAACGCCCTCGGAGTGTCGCAGTACGGCCAGATGACCGCTGGCTCGTATATGTACATCGGGCCGCAGGGCATCGTGCACGGGACCACCATCACTGTGATGAACGCAGCCCGCAAACAGTTGAAGGCCAAAGGGCTGGCAGGAACAAGAGAGAACATGAAGGGAATGCTCTTCGTGACCGCCGGACTCGGCGGAATGTCGGGCGCCCAGCCGAAGGCGGGGAACATAGCGGGAGTCGTGAGCGTGACCGCCGAGGTCAATCCGCTGGCCGCCCGCAAACGCCACACGCAGGGCTGGGTCGACGAACTGCACGAAGACCTTGACGAACTCATCCCACGCATCCGCAAGGCCGTGGAGGCGAAAGAGACTGTCTCCCTCGCCTACGTAGGCAATGTCGTGGACCTCTGGGAGAGGCTGGCCGACGAGGACATCAGAGTCGACCTGGGGTCCGACCAGACCTCGCTGCACAATCCGTGGGCCGGCGGCTACTACCCAGCCGGACAATCCTTCGAAGAATCTGCGAGGATGATGGCCGAGGAGCCTGAGAAGTTCCGCGAGGCCGTGAAGGCCTCCCTGAGAAGGCACGTCGCCGCGATCAACCGCCTGGCGGCCAAGGGAATGTACTTCTTCGACTACGGCAACGCCTTCCTGCTCGAATCCTCGAGAGCCGGGGCGGACATCCTGAAGGCCGACGGCTCGTTCCGCTACCCGTCGTATGTCCAGGACATCATGGGGCCTTTGTACTTCGACTACGGCTTCGGGCCGTTCCGCTGGGTCTGCATGAGCGAAAAGCCGGAAGATCTCGCCAAGTCCGACGAGATTGCCGTCAGAGTGCTGAAGAAAGAACTGGAGACAGCGCCGGAAGAAATCCAGGGCCAGCTGAACGACAATATTCATTGGATAGAGGAGGCAGGCAGGAACAATCTGGTGGTAGGGTCGCAGGCGCGCATCCTCTACGCTGACTGTGAGGGCAGGACGAAGATCGCGCTCGCCTTCAACGAGGCCATCCGCAAGGGTGAGATCTCCGCGCCGATCGTGCTGGGCCGCGACCATCATGACGTGTCCGGCACCGACTCCCCGTTCCGCGAGACATCCAACATCTACGACGGCTCGAAGTTCACCGCCGACATGGCCATCCAGAACGTCATCGGCGACGGTTTCCGCGGCGCGACCTGGGTCTCCATCCACAACGGAGGCGGAGTCGGCTGGGGCGAAGTCATCAACGGCGGCTTCGGAATGGTGATCGATGGCGGGGCCGACGCCGACCGCCACATCACGCAGATGCTCTTCTGGGACGTGAACAACGGCATAGCGAGGCGTAGCTGGGCCCGCAACGACGGGGCGCGGCATTCCATCCTCCGGGAGATGGGCCGGACCCCCGAGCTTCAGGTCACGGTGCCGAACCTCGCGGACGAAACCCTTGTCAGACAAGCGGTTGAAGGAATATAAAGAATATAGTGCATTGCGAAATCAAGTTATGAATATGATGTCTCCGGGCAGACCGGACAGGATTTCATAACTGAAAAGAACCTGATTTTTACAAGGCCGGAATATTGACGGCCGGAACATTAAAATGACCCACATAATTTCAAAAGAACATCTGAGCCTACAGAGGCTCAAGGAAATCATAGAAAACCACGAAAGGCTGGAACTCGGCCATGAGGCCGTGGCGGCCATCGAGAAATGCCGCAAGTACCTGGACAGCAAGATGGAGGACATCAACCGCCCGGTCTATGGAGTGACCACAGGATTCGGCTCGCTGTGCAACGTGACGATCCCGCCGGACCAGCTGTCGCAGCTCCAGCACAACCTCGTTATGTCGCACGCCTGCGGGGCCGGCGAGAAAGTCCGCCCGGAAATCGTAAGGCTTATGCTGCTGCTCAAGGCGCAGTCGCTGTCCTACGGCCATTCCGGAGCGCAGCTGGTCACAGTCCAGAGGCTTCTGGACATGTACAACAACGATGTCCTGCCGATAGTCTACCAGCAGGGTTCGCTCGGAGCCTCCGGCGACCTCGCTCCCCTCGCCCACCTCAGCCTTCCGCTGATCGGACTCGGCGAAGTCCTCTACAAAGGCAAGGTACGGCCTAGCAAAGAGGTCTGGGACGAACTCGGCTGGAAGCCGGTAACGCTCCAGTCCAAGGAGGGTCTCGCCCTTCTTAACGGCACGCAGTTCATGAGCGCCCACGCCGTGTGGTCACTGATCCAGTGCCACAGGCTTTCAGAATGGGCCGACAGGATCGGGGCGATGTCGCTCGAGGCCTACGACGGCCGCATCGAGCCGTTCCTGCCTCTGACCCACCAGCTTCGTCCGCACAAAGGCCAGATCGACACGGCCGCCCGCTTCATGAGCCTGCTTGAAGGCAGTGAACTGATCCGGAATCCGAAGGAACACGTCCAGGATCCATATTCATTCCGCTGCATCCCGCAGGTCCACGGTGCCGTCAAGGACAGCATCCGTTATGTGGAGGGTGTGATCGAGAACGAGATCAACAGCGCCACCGACAACCCTAACGTCTTCCCTGACGAGGACATGATCATCTCGGCCGGCAACTTCCACGGAGAGCCGATCGCGATTCCGATGGACACTCTGGCGATAGCGATGTCCGAACTCGCGAACATCTCCGAGAGAAGGATTTACAGACTGATTTCCGGTCAGAGAGGCCTTCCGAAATTCCTTGTCGCCAACCCGGGCGTGAACAGCGGCTTCATGATTCCGCAGTACACGGCCGCCTCCATCGTGAGCCAGAACAAAGGACTCTGCTGGCCGGCTTCGGCGGACTCGATTCCGTCATCCCAGGGCCAGGAGGACCACGTGAGCATGGGTTCTAACGCCGCCACGAAACTGGTGCGCGTCATCGACAACTGCGAGGAGGTGCTGGCCATCGAACTCTTCAACTCGGCCCAGGCGCTGGATTTCCGCCACCAGATGTCAGGCGGCAAGTCCTCGGAGACCATCGAGAGCATATTCAATGACTACCGCAAGGTCGTGCCTTTCATCAGCGACGACACCTACATGCACCCGCTGATCGAGAGGTCAATCGAGTTCATAAGATGAAGCTGATAAGGAACATAGCCACTCTCGCCGGCATCGTCCCGAAAGGGGTTGTCCGCAAGCGGGGCAAGGAGATGGGCGAAGTCGCCACGCTGAAGGACGCCTTCCTCACCATCGACGGCGGAAGGATAGCGGATTTCGGGAATATGTCAGAGTGTCCGCCGGCCGAGTCTTTCAAGGAAGTGATTGACGCTCAGAGAGGAATGGTAATCCCGGCCTTCTGCGACCCGCACACCCACATCTGCTATGCCGGAACGCGCGAGCAGGAGTTCATCGACAAGATCAACGGACTTAGTTACGAGGAGATAGCCGCCCGCGGAGGCGGGATTCTCAATTCCGCCGACCTGCTGCACCGCACGGACGAAGAGGAACTATATTCACAGACCCTCGGCCGCGTCCGCGAGGTTATGGCGATGGGGACGGGCGCTGTCGAGATCAAGAGCGGCTACGGGCTGACGCTTGAGGACGAGCTGAAGATGCTGCGGGTCATCCGCCGTGTCAGGGAGAGCGTGCAGGCGACCGTCAGAGCCACTTTCCTCGGGGCGCACGCCGTCGGAAGAGCCTTCCGGGGCAGGCAGAATGAATATGTCGATCTGGTCTGCCGGGAGATGATTCCAGCCGTGGCCGCAGAAGGGCTGGCCGACTTTGTGGATGTGTTCTGCGACGAGGGCTTCTTCACGCCGGATGAGACCGACAGAATCCTCTCTGCCGGAGAGAATTACGGCCTCGTGCCGAAGATCCACGCCAATGAGCTCGCCTGTTCCGGCGGCGTGCAGGTCGCTGTGAGGCACAACGCCCTCTCGGTCGACCATCTCGAGCGCACAACCGACGCGGAGATCGAGGCGCTCCGAGACTCCCGCACGATGCCGACGATGCTCCCGGGGTCGTCGTTCTTCCTCGGCATCCCTTACGGCAGGGCCAAGGAATATGTCGGCTCAGGTCTCGGTCTGGCGCTGGCTTCGGACTACAATCCGGGGTCCTCTCCGTCCGGGGATATGCGTTTCGTGATGGCTCTGGGCTGCATCCGGATGAGACTGACTCCCGAGCAGGCCTTCAACGCCTGCACCCTGAATGCGGCCTACGCTATGGGAGTCGCCGAAGAACTCGGCTCGATCACCGCCGGCAAACTCGCCAACCTCATCGTGACCGTCCCCGTTCCGTCCCTCGCCTTCATCCCCTACTGCCACCACACCCCGTTCATCAGCAAGGTCATCCTCCGCGGGCGGACATAGGAATGCCTGCCGGCCAGAAAGCCGGCCAAAGGGCCAGTCAAAGGGCCGGCAACCTCAGACGGTGAGGTGCGGGGTGTCCTGAGGGGTGGCGAGACGGGCTGAAGAAGACTCGCAGAGGGCCTTGAACTGGCGGGGCGAGCAGCCGACAGCCTCCTTGAAATACTTGCCGAAGAAAGACTGGTTCGGGAAATGTAGGGCCTCGCTGACCTCCTGCACGGTGTAGTTACCGTTCTGGAGCATTGTCTTGGCGTCCTTGATGACAAATTCCCGGATCCAATCCTTGGCATGCTTGCCGGACTCGTGGAAGATGACCTGGGCGAAGTACTTGGGCGAGATGAACAGCCTGCTGGCATAGTACTGGACACTGCGCTCGACTGTGTAGTGCTGGCTGACCTCGGTCAGAAAACGGCGGAGGATGTCGTTGCTCCTCCATTTACCCATCTGAGGGATGGACTTGTTGGCCTTCGTGGCCAGCTTGGAGGACAGGTAGCTCGCAAGCATTATGGAAGCGCCTTCGAGAGCCTCCTTCCTGAACATCTCCGAATCCAGAGTCAGGATGCCCTTGACCGTCTGGAAGAAGGAGACCATACGCTTGCTCTCCTCCGGAGTCAGGGTCAGGGTGCCAGGCTCATAGAGGGCGTTGCGGAGGAAACGGGTGCTGCTGTAGGTGAATTTCAGCAGTTCGCTGTCCGGCATGATCGCCACGGACACCGCCCGGAAATCATCGCTGTAGACCACCTCCTCGACGATGTTGCCGACGCTGAGCATCAGCATCACATTCTCTTCCACTGAATATGTCCGGCCCGAAACCTTGACGGTGGCGCTGCCGGCAAGGCACAGGAATATGGCGGTGAACCTCATCTTGGCGGGCAGCGGAACAAGCCGCAGGATCATCTTCGGAAAGGCCTCGTCCATGTCGTTGCAGATGAACATCTGCCCGTCATATTCAATGAGACCGGACATATTCCTGAGCATTTTTATGTCATAGATGTGGATGTCTCTGTACTTGTCCATCGTGCGATGCCTTTTATATTTCCGCGAAACGGCCGCAAGTTAATCATTTTTTTCGCATCTTTACGCAAGGATCCTGTGCTTATGGATTTTGAATATTGTGATTTTTACAAAACAGACACTATGAAACCATTGAAAAATTTCAAATTTCTGCTGGCGGCCCTCCTGGTTCTGCCCGCCGCGGCCACATCCTGCTCAAACATGGACTCGGACTTTGCTGATTTCACTCTGAATCCGGACGCTCTCGTCACCGTGAAGACCACGGCCGACGGGCAGTCCTACTTCCAGGTGGACTCGCTCACCACTCTTGAACCCACATCCTGGACCAACGGCTACGGCAAAGAGGTGCGCGCCCTGCTGAAGTACTCGGAGACCTCGAAGAAAAGCGACCGCTTCTCCAGGACAGTCAAGGTGCAGTGGATCGACTCGGTCCGCACCAAAAGCCCTGTCCTCTACGACGAGGAGTTCAAGAAGGTCGAGGGTTCGAGCGTCACGATCTACGATGACTGGCTCACTGTCTGCGAGGACGGCTACCTCTCCCTGCACATCGCTGCCTGGTGGGGACGGAGCCGGAACATCCAGCACTATATCGACCTCGGAGTCGATCCGCAGACCAATGACCTCTACCTCAGACACAACAGCAACGGGGACGTGACCGACCTCACCATCGCCGAGAGTTTCGTGGCCTTCAAGCTGGACGATGTCCTCACCGATGTCAAGGCCGGAGACCTGCTGACCCTGCACTGGCAGGACTACAACGGAGAGCGCACAGTGAAATTCAAGTACTCGCCGAGGTTCACGCTGCCGGATTCCTCAAAGTAAAACAACAAGCCTGACCAGCCGCCGTCACTGACAGAAAAGCGGCGGCCGGTACGGCGGGAAAGAATGAAGTGGAGACCCAGTCTGCTGACATAGAGAGGATTCTGGTCGAGAAGGCCAAGAAAGGTGACCGTGCTTCGATGCGGAGGATAGTGGACTGCTATTCAAGGTATCTCACGGCCATCTGTTCCCGTTATGTTCCGGACCAGGAAAACCTGCGGGATGTCCTCCAGGACAGTTTCGTCAAGATACTCTCCTCCATAGGCCGGTTCGAGTACCGGGGCGAAGGCTCGCTCAAAGCCTGGATGAGGCAGATCACGGTGAACGAGACACTGAAATTCCTCCGGAAACGGAAGCGGACGGACACGGTGGAGTACAAATGGGATCTGCCGGACGAGGAGCAGGAAGAGGAGCCGGATGTCGGAAGCGTTCCTCCCGAAGAGATCCAGAAGATGATAAAGGCCCTTCCGGACGGCTACAGGACGGTTCTGAACCTTTATGCCTTCGAGGAGAAAAGCCATAAGGAGATCGCGGCGGCTCTCGGGATCACGGAAAGCACCTCCGCCTCGCAGCTTCACCGGGCGAGGGCGATGATGGCGAGGATGATCAAGGACTACAAAAAAAGAACGGAGCAGACACAATGAAAATAAACGACAAAGACTGGTTGAAAGACCTTGCGGACAAGATGGCGGACTACGAGGAGGAAGCTCCTCAGGGTCTGTGGGACGGCATCGAATCCGACATATTCAAGGAAAGGCGCTCCGCAGTGCCTGCCTTCATCTGGCGCGCGGTCGCAGTCGCAGCGGCGGTGGCTCTCGGCGTGTTCGCGGCCGTGAAACTGCTGCCAGGCGCCTCCGGTCCGGAGAAATTCGATGTGGTCGCCCAAGTCCCGGAGACCGCTCCCGATGCCGCGGACTCCCCTTCCGATGTCAATGAATATGCTCTCGAAGCCGCCGCTCCTTCTTCCGAAGGGCTGCTGGCCTACGCTTCCGGCCAACCGGAGAAGACTGACAAAAAGGGAACATTCAGAAAAAGTCAGGCCGGGGCGGATGCTGCCTATGCCGTTGAAGAGGACGATACGGCCGCCGGGACCGAGGAGCGTCCCGCAAGCGTGACAACAGCGGAGGAAGTCCAGGGCGCAGAAGAATCCCAACGGTCCAAGACTGCGGTAACCGAAGCCCAAAGCACTGACAATGAGGCCGTAACCGCAAGCAAGGACAAGACAGATGAATATGCCGGTGAAGGTTGGCCGGACGACTTTTCCGAGGACACGAAGGCCAGGCGTTCCGGAAAACACCGCCCTTCCATCTCGGCGTCATATTCAGGAACTTCCGCCGAAGCCTCTGAGACCAATTCGTTCAGCACCAAGAGGTTCTACCGCGGAGTCGCTCCTTCGGCGGCCTCATTCGACAAGAGCCACGAGACAGAGACGCCTCAGACCAGGGGCACGGCCCCGCTGTACACCACCGACCCTTCGACCGGCACGACATCCGTCAACCACAAAAGGCCAGTCCGCTTCGCACTGACCGTCAACGTGCCGCTTGGCAAGACCTTCGGCATCGAGTCCGGCCTGACGTTCACAAGACTGGAAAGCGACTACACGACATCTCTCGGAGCGTCCTCGACCGAAGTGAAGCAGACTCTTGACTATGTGGGCGTGCCGCTGGACATCACCGCCACGCTGGTCCGCACGAAATGGTTCTCGCTTTACCTCAGCGGAGGCGGAATGGTCGAGAAATGCGTTTCAGCGAAGACAACCACCACCGAAATCCTTTCCGGAGCGGAAAAAGGCGGAAAGACCATAGACAGGTTCTCGGTGAAGCCGCTGCTGTGGTCGGTCGACGCCTCGGCCGGTCTGCAGGTCAACGCCACACGCAACATTGGTC
>CAVJKE010000039.1:0-10594 GCA_963649695.1 bacterium | reverse complement strand
TTCCTTGATGAATTCGATAAGGAAGCGCATTCCGAAGCAGACGATGAAGAATATGCCGATGAAGGAACCCCTGTACATCTTGTCCAGTTTCTTGACATAGAGCCAGAGAAGTCCTATGCCGAGGACGAGGTAGCTGAGCGCCTCGTAAATCTGGGTAGGATGTTTAGGTTCCGTCTCCCCTCTTCTTTCAAATATGAAGCCCCACGGAAGGTTGGTCACATCGCCGTAGATCTCTGAATTGCAAAGGTTTCCAAGTCTGATGAAAGTGGCGGCGAAGGCCACGGCTATCGCCAGATGGTCAAGCAGCCAGAGCAGGTCGAAATTGTTCTTCGGACCGTAGTGATGGGCGAACCACCACATGCAGAAAAGCAGCATCAGCGCCCCTCCGTGGCTGGCCAGACCGCCTTTCCAGACGCAGAAGATCTCGACGAAGCCTTCCCATGAGCCGAAATAGTAGTCCGGCTGGTAGAAGATGCAGTGGCCGAGACGGGCGCCCACAAGCGTTCCGATAACCAATGTGTAGAGCAGCGGGTCGAGGATGGCCTCGTTGAGTCCCTCCCTGCGGAAGAACTTGACGAACATCCAGTAACCAAGAATGAAACCGGAAACAAACAGGAGTCCATACCACCTTACGGCCAATGAACCGATCCTGAATATTTCCGGATTCATATTCCAATGTACGAACATCAAATCCATAGAAACGGTTGTTTGTTATCGTACAAAGTTAAGGTTTTATTCCGAAAGTAGGAAAACTACTCGCGGATGGCTGCGATGCCAGGGAGCTCCTTGCCCTCGATGGCCTCGAGCATGGCGCCGCCGCCGGTGGACACGTAGCTTACCTTGTCGGCGAAACCGAGTTTCGTGACAGCCGCCACAGAGTCACCGCCACCGACGAGAGAATAGGCTCCGTTCTGGGTGGCCTCGGCAACATATTCAGCGATCTTCTCAGTGCCGTGCGCGAAGTTAGGAAGCTCGAACACGCCCACAGGGCCGTTCCAAAGGATGGTCTTGGAAGAAAGGATGATCTTCTTCCAGTTCTCGAGGGAAGCCTCGGAAGCATCCATACCCTCCCAGTCGTCAGGGATGTTGAATATGTCGAAGGTCTTGCGAGGAGCGTCGTTGCTGAATTCCTGGGCAGAAACCGTGGCTACGGAGAGAGAAAGGTTCACGCCCTTCTCCTTGGCGGCCTTCATTATCTCGAGTGCATCAGGCATAAGCTCGTCCTCGTGGAGGGACTTGCCGATGTGGCCGCCCTGGGCCTTGATGAAGGTGTAACCCATACCGCCGCCGATGATCAGATTGTCAACCTTGTCGAGAAGGTTCTTGATGACACCGAGCTTGCTGGAGACCTTGGAACCGCCGATGATCGCGGTGAAAGGATGCTGGGCGTTCTGAAGCACGTTCTCGATGGCCTTAACCTCTTTCTCCATAAGGTAGCCGAACATCTTGTCGTTCGGGAAGTAGGCGGCGATGAGGGCTGTTGAGCCGTGCGCCCTGTGGGCTGTACCGAAGGCGTCGTTGATGTAGCAGTCAGCATAGGAAGCGAGCTTCTTCACGAACTCCTTCTGGCTGGCCTTGACGGCCTTCTTGGCGGCAGCCTTCTCCTCGTCGGTGGCATCCTCGGCAAGCCCTCTCGGTTTGCCCTCCTCCTCGGCGTAGTAGCGGAGGTTCTCGAGCATCAGGACCTCGCCCGGTTTGAGGGCGGCAGCCTGCTCGTCAGCCTTCTGGCAATCCTCAGCGAACTGCACAGGCACTCCAAGGCACTCGGAAACGTGGGCGAGAATGTGCTTGAGGGAGAATTTAGGATCGACCTTCTTAGGACGGCCGAGATGTGACATCAGGATAAGGGAACCGCCGCCGGCGAGAACCTTCTTGAGAGTAGGGAGAGCCGCGCGGATGCGGGTGTCGTCAGTGATGTTGAAATTCTCATCGAGCGGAACGTTGAAATCCACTCTGACAATGGCCTTCTTTCCAGTGAAGTCGTAAGTGTCAATGTGCTGTTGCATAATAAAGTTGTTGTTAATTTATCTCAAAATCAATTTCAGGATTTCCCGGCGCGAATATAGTAAAATTCAGGGGATTGGAAATCAAGCCCGCACAATATAACGATTAAAATTCCGCGAAGCGGGGACATAAACGGCAAATTATTCATACCTTTGTGTTGTATGGCGATAGAGTACACACCACAGAACTGGAAGGACTACGAACTGCTCGACTCAGGAAGAGGAGAGAAGCTCGAAAGATTCGGCGATTTCATTCTTGCCCGCCCCGAGCCGAAGGCTTTGTGGGACAAAAGTTTAAGCGACAAGGAATGGAATTCCCTCGCGCACACCCGCTTCACTCCCGGCGCAGGCTTCGGCAAGGCCGGTAAAGAGGACAGCGGCACGTGGGAAAGGCTCAGACCTATGCCGGACCAATGGTGGATCCGCTACAACGGGGCCGCCTCGTTCAATCTCCGTCTGGGTCTGACCTCGTTCAAGCACGTGGGAGTCTTCCCGGAGCAGGCCTCCAACTGGGACTACATATTCAGGAACACGACCCGCATCGCAGAGAAGACAGGCTCCAGGCCGAAGGTGCTGAACCTTTTCGCCTACACCGGCGCCGCCTCGCTGGCCGCGAAACGCGCAGGAGCCGATGTGACGCATCTTGATTCGGTCCGTCAGGTTGTGACCTGGGCGCACGGCAACCAGGACAGGAGCGGTCTTTCGGACATCCGCTGGGTGGTCGAGGACGCGATGAAGTTCGCCACCAGGGAGGCCAAGAGAGGCAATGTCTACCAAGGCATCATCCTTGACCCTCCGGCCTACGGACACGGTCCGGACGGAGAGAAGTGGAAACTTGACGAGTGCCTTTTCGACATGATGAAGACCATCGGAAAGATTCTCGCTCCTGTGGACAGTTTCCTTGTCCTCAACCTCTACTCCAACGGCTTCTCGGCCATTCTCGGCGAGACCGTGGTACGCCAGGCCTTCGGTCTCGGTCCGGAGACGGCGCTTGAGTCCGGAGAGCTCGTCCTCAGGGACAAATTCCACAAAGACTTGCCGCTCAGCATTTTCGTAAGACTTGAAAGATAAGGAAAGACAATGAAGTCTCTGCTCAGATTCTCGCTGGCCGCGGTCGCGGCGCTGGCCCTCGCCTTCTTCTGCGAGGGGCTGCTGACCGACCTGTGTTCCGGCCTCGGGGACGGCGTCCGGACACGGACGGCCCGGCAGGACAGTCTCACAGACCCGACACAATCTGAAGATTCCTTCATAAAATTCAACACGGCCTGCCTGACAAGCCCTCTGGCCGAGGGGCAGACCAACATCCGCACGACTTCCGGCGCTTCCGGCAGTGCGTGCAGACACCAGCAACGCTGGACCGTGACAGAACTGAGGACTCTTACCTACAAGGTTCTCAGCGGACAGGTCACTGTCCTGCGGACTCTGCCGTCGCTGCGGAAGCTGCGTCTATAGCGGTCGGTTTCCATCATCTGACTCAAAAGGTCCCGTTCCCTTTTGAATCCGCCCACGGTTCCGTAGGGTGGATTCCTTGAAGAGCGGGTAGAAGTGTCATCAACAAACGGTGGTACAACCATATTTTTACACAACATTTTCCGCCGGCCCGCAAAGCCTCGGCAGAAAAAGTATCACCGGATCGACAATTCCGATCCACATTAATTAATTAAATAGGAAACAAAATGGAAACTGTTAACATAAAGAAAACAAGGTCCGCCAAGGACTACATCATCTCATTGGTCTTGCTTGCCGCAGGGGTGGCTCTGCTGTTCTGCTCTGTGTCGATGATCATCCTCGGATGGACTGTCATCGCCCTGGGAGTCATTCTTTTCCTGGCGATGAAGTCATCCTACATCATCGAAGGCAAGGAAGGTTCCTTCAAGCGCAAAATCAGCAACTACCCGAAAACCAAGAAAGAGCCCCTCACCGCCTACCTTGAAGGCAGGTCAAACGAGGTCGTCCCGGAGGCTCCGGGCGGACTTCTGATGTACGTTTACTACCGCAGTGACAGATCTTCCGGCTACGCCCAGATCAACGACTTCGACAACTACGAGTACAAGCCGGTCACTGACCTTATTCCCTTGACAGCCGACCAGGTCAAGGCGTTGCTCTAAAACCTATCAAATCTAACCGGAATCAATAGATAATTGTTATTTAAGTTTCGCATGTGCGAAACACCTTGTTTCCCGTCACGAAAGTGACGGAGCAAGTCCCTCCCCCGAGGGGAGGGATTTAGGAAGAGGGTAACGTGAATTGATTTTTCACGGGCGATGCTCTCCGAACGTGAGATAAAGTATTTTATCACAAGCATTTTGTCACATGCGAAAGTTGAATTGAAAAGGACGGCCTCGGTCAGGCCGTCCTTCTTTTTGTTCCGGCCTTGAAGCCGGCATTATTCTTTAAAATATTCGTGAATCAAACCCTTCCTGCCAGCAGGCCTAATGGATGCTGACGGAAAGGAAATCGGAAACCTTCGAGTCGATCTCCTTGGCGAACTCCTCGTCCCCCGCCCGGCTGACCTCGCCGGAAAGGTAGGTGAGCAGCTTGCAGTTGGCCTCGAAATCGCTCTTGCAGATAGCATAGTACGTTATGTAGAAGCCGGTCGACTCAAGAATCTCGTCCACAATTTCGTTCGCCAGAGCCTTCGCCTTCTCAGGCTTACCGAGAACGTAGTAGTCCTTGACCATCTCGATCGGATAGAGAGCGTTGGAACTCCAGCCCAGGATCGAATTATCGTAAGGCCAGCGTTCCGGCTTGAGGACTTCCTGACACTTGTCAAGAGCCTCCTCGGCCCTGTCGAACTCGCCGGCGTCGATGAAGGCGTTGGCCGATGTCGCGAACATATTGCGCAGCGACATCACGCCCAGGAACGTGTAGTAATTCTGATAGTCAATGAAATAATCATCCCTTGAAACGGCTTCGTACGAGGATCTTCTCATCACGGCGTCGTAAAGCTCATCGGTGTCGATCTTGCCAGGCTCCATTGGTTTCACCTTGTTCTTGAGAGGGGTGAACTTGCAGGAAAAGCCTTCGTACATCAGATAGGCCTTCAGACCTATGTTGAGGTCTCCGCCCTCGTTCAGCACATTGAGCGGCCTGTCCCACTTGTAGTTAGAGAGGAAATCCAGCACGAAAAGCTCAGGTTTGGTGAGGAAATTCTTGCCCTTAGGGATCTCGAGGACTATGGAGTCCGGAATCTCATCGGCGAACTTCTCGCTCACGATGCCGCTCTTCAGGCAGTTCTCCTTGTCCACAGGGACGATCACTTTCCTTGAAGGCCAGTAGTCGGACCTGCGGCCGTCCGAGTAGACCAGTTTTGTCTCCGGATGCTTGAAGAACTCCACGCAGTCGGAAAGCAGGACAGCCTTGTCGTGTTCGTCATTGATAGGAATCCACTCGTTGGTCCCGTAGAGGTACTGGTTCTGGCCGATCGACAGGTCAAGAGGAGCCGAGTTGTTGATCGCGTACTTCATCTGGTCGATGTACCAGTCCGTTCCCAGAAGGGAGGTGTTGCATATTCTCACATCGTTTCTGAAGCCTTCGACCTCCTGCGCATACCAGAGAGGGAAGGTGTCGTTGTCGCCGTGCGTGATAAGCAAGCCGTTCTGTCCCACTGAGTTAAGATAGTTCTTTGCGATTTCGACGGAGGTGAAGCGGTTGCTTCTGTCGTGGTCGTCCCAGTTCTCCTCGGCCATCAGCGCCGGCACGAAAAGGCAGGCGGCGGTGGTGACGGCGGCGACCGCTACCGTCTTCTTCTGCTTCATGGCTGAGGCGATCCAGGAATATATCGCCGCGACTCCGAATCCGACCCAGATGGAGAAAGCGTAGAACGAGCCTGCGTAGGCGTAGTCCCTTTCACGCACCTGGTAAGGCGGCTGGTTGAGGTACAGCACGATGGCTATGCCGGTCATGAAGAACAGCAGGAAGGTCAGCCAGCAACCGCGCCTGTCCTTGTCGAACTGGAAGCAGAGGCCGAGCAGGCCGAGCAGCAGCGGCAGGAAGAAATAGTGGTTCTTGCCCTTGTTGTCCTTGAGCCACTGAGGGGCGTCGCTCTGGTCACCCAGATGCAGTTTGTCTATGAACGGGATTCCGCTCTCCCAGTTGCCGGTGAACAGGTCGGCCGAAGGAGCGTGGATCTCGTTCTGACGGCCCACGAAATTCCACATGAAGTACCTCCAGTACATCCAGCCCAGCTGGAAGTCGAAGAAGAACGAGAGGTTGGCCCCCATCGTCGGCTTCTTGTACTCGCTGCCGGCCACAGGCGTGCCCTTGCCCTCCGTGTAGGTCTCGTAGAACCGGATGTGGCTTTCCATATTGCTGTGCATCCTCGGGAAAAGCATCTTGCCGGCCCTGTCGAACTTGACGTCCATAGGAGCGGGAACTCTCTTGTACTTGCCGTCCAGCGGAGCCCAGTAGTACTTCTGGTCCAATTCATAAGGAGCGCCGTAGTACTGGCCGTAGATGAGCGGAACGGAACCGTACTGCTCGCGGGAAAGGTAGCGGACAAGGGTATAGGCGTTGTCCGGCTGGTACTCGTTGGTAGGGGTCTTCGCGCAGGAACGGATGATCACGATGCTGAACAGGGAGAATCCGATCACTATCGTGGTGAAGCACAGCAGAGCCGTGTTCCAGAACACTTTCTCCGACTTCAGGGTCTTGAAAAGTCCCCAGAAGCACAGAGCGAGCAGAGCCACGATGAAAAAGGCCGAGCCGCTGTTGTACGGCAGGCCGAAGGTGTTGACGAAGACACGGTCGAAGAAGGCGGCCGTCTTCGGAATGTACGGAACGATAAGGAACAGGATGAACGCCAGGATCACGACCGACAGGGCGAGGATCTTGACATATTCCCAGAATGTGTAAGGCTTGTCCTCCCTCTTCTTGAAATAGTAGAGGAAGACCAGCATCGGGATGGCCAGAAGGTTGAGCAGATGGACTCCGATGGAAAGGCCCATCAGGAAGCAGATCAGCACGATCCAGCGGTCGGCGTACCTGCGGTCGACGGCCTCGTACCACTTGGTCATCGCCCACACGACGAGAGCGGTGAACAGCGATGACATCGCGTAGACCTCACCCTCGACGGCGGAGAACCAGAAGGTGTCGGAGAAGCAGTAGACCAGCGCTCCGACGGCGCCGCTTCCGAAGATGGCGACCGCCTGGCCCGGTGAATATCCTTCTTCAGGATCCAGGACGCCTTCCTTGCGGGGAACAACCCTCTTGACAAGGAAAACGATCGTCAGGTAGAGGAAGAAAATGGTGAGAGCCGAACACAGGGCGCTCATCGAGTTCACCATCACAGCGGCCTTGTCCGGGCCTGTGAACATCGTGAAGAACCTTGCGATGAGCTGGAAGACAGGGTTTCCCGGCGGGTGGCCCACCTCAAGCTTGTACGAAGACGCTATGAACTCACCGCAGTCCCAGAACGACGCGGTCGGCTCGATCGTGGAGAGATAGGTGAACGCCGAGATGACCAGCACGGCCAGGGCGGTCAGCCTGTTCCACATCCTGAATTTTTTCTTTTCCATACTTTACTGTTTCCGGAATCGGCCAAAACAAGCCGATAATCAAGCAAAGATACAAAAGGATTCGCTATCTTTGCAAAAATATAACAACGAATATCATGAAACCCGACAACGATTGGAAGCAGAGACTGGGCGTGGTCTATTCCACCGACCCGGACTTCAGCTACGCCACGGAGGAAAAAACCGAGACCGAGACCCTTGAGCCGTCAAAGCAGAAACTTGTCGTCAGCATCGACAGGAGGAACAGAGGCGGCAAGCAGGTGACCCTCGTCACGGGCTTCATCGGCAGCCAGGAGGACCTCGCGGCTCTCGGCAAGACCCTCAAAGTCAAATGCGGAGTCGGAGGCTCTGCCAAAGACGGCGAGATCACGGTCCAGGGCGACCTGCGCGACAAAGTCACCGCCCTGCTCAAAGAACTCGGCTACAACGCCAAAAGAGGCAACTGACGGCTTTTCTCTGAATATCCTTACCGACGACACTGATGGACATAACTGACAACCTGTTGTTCTGCGCCCTGGCGGCCTTCTTCACCTTCGCGTTCCTGCTGAGTCTGCGGAGTCTGTTCAAGGTGATCCCTTCGCTGGCCGACTGCGCGGCCAGATGGAAAGGCAATCTTGAGCTGGAGGACAGCCTTCAGCTCAGCAACAGCCGCAACCTGGTCACCATCGTCCTCTATGTGCCGCTCTGCATGGTGGCATATTCACACAACCTCTACCACCCTGACTACTTCGACAGCCTCTCCCCCACCTTCTCGCTGCTCGCCTGCATAGGGACGGGACTCGGCTATCTTCTTCTCCGCACCTTCCTCAACTGGCAGCTTGAGATGGGAGCCTACCACACTAAGGCCTTCATCGCCGCCAACAGGTCCTTCAACAATCTGGTCATAATCCTGTTTTTCATCATATTCACGGCCGGGGGGCTTCTGCGCGCCTTCGGAGCGGGAGAAGAGGCCTCTGAAAGAATTCTGCTTTACATCGCCGCCTTCGTCTATTTCCTGCACATCGTGCGTAGGGGACAAATTTTCGCGTCCGCTTGCAATCCTTTCACAACATTTTTGTATCTTTGCGGCCTTGAATTACTTCCGACCGCCGCGCTGGTGCTTTCAGCACAACTTTTGTAGCCCGGCGGCGGCCGAATCACAAAAGCAGGATTATGTCTATAAAGAAGATTTTGATCTCACAACGCGCGCCTCTCAACGACGCTCCTTATGTCAGTCTGAAAGAGAAATTCGGCGTTGATATCACTTTCAAGCAGTTCTTCCTTATCGAACCCCTGACATCAAAGGAGTTCAGAACCCAGCGCATCAACATCCTTGACTACACGGCGATCGTCTTCTCGTCGCGCCACACCATCGATGCGTTCTACGGCCTTTGCGACGAACTGAGGGTCAAGGTGCCGGAGACGATGAAGTACTTCTGCACCACCGAAGCCGTAGCGATGTACCTCCAGAAGCACATCGTGTACAGGAAGCGCAAGATTTTCTTCGGAAAAGGCACCCCGGAATCCATCATAGAGCAGATCGGCACGAAGCACAAGGGCGAGAAATTCCTTGTGACCCAGTCCGATTCCAGCAACAGCTCGCCGCTCACTTCCCTGATGGACGCCCAGGGCTACGACTACAAGACGGCCGTCTTCGTGAAGTCCGTTCCGCAGGACCTGAAGGACACCGACCTGAAGAACTACGACATGATCGTGTTCTACAACCCTTACGACATCAAGTCCCTCAACGAGAACTTCCCTGACTTCCAGCAGGGAGACATCAAGTTCGTGGCCTACGGCAAGTCTATCGCCAAGGCGATGGAGGAGGCCGGCCTGAAGATCGAGATCCAGGCTCCTACGCCGGAAGCCCCGTCCGTGGCCCGAGCGATAGAGCTTTACCTTGAAAGCCACAAATAGCCTGCCCTATGTTCACGCTCCCGGAATCCGAGCGGCTGAAAAGCCGGGCAGAGATTTCGGCTCTGATGACAAAGGGCCGCTGGGGCTTCACGTCCGGGCTCAAGTACTGTGTCTTCAAGGAATCCGGCGAGGGTGCGGAGAAAAACCACGACGTTCCGGAGGCCGGCCAAGACAGGACTGAGAACAGGCCCAACAAGATCATGGTGTCCATTCCCAAGCGGCTTTTCAAAAGGGCGGTCAAGCGTAACCTGCTGAAACGCAGGCTGCGCGAGGCTTACAGGACCCAGAAGCAGCTTCTGCCGTCCGGAGGCCACTCGATAATGTTCCTCTACAATTCCAAAGAGGTGATGGACTTCGCCGCCGTCCGCGGCCAGGTCAAGGATATTCTTGAAAAAATCGCCCGTGATGAAGCCAAGTGACAGCATAGCGCCCTGGAGGCAGGTTGTGAGGAAGGTGTTCAACGCCCCGTTCCTCGCGCTCATCTGGTTCTACCGCAAGTGCATAGGGCCGTATATTCCTAAAACCTGCAGGTTCGAGCCTTCCTGCTCGACCTACGCCATCCAGGCTTTCCGGAAATGGGGGCCGATAAAAGGTCTCTTCCTTACCGTATGGAGAATCCTCCGCTGCAACCCGTGGGGAGGCAGCGGCTACGACCCGGTCCCGTAATTCCTTCTATTTCTTGTGGTTCTTCTTGCGGGAACGCAGGTGCGTTACGCTTTCGACCAGAAGCTGGTCGCGGAGGATGAACCTGGCGGCGAGGGCGTTGAGGATGGCGGCCACCAGAGGGAACACGGCCGTGAACTTGAAGACCTGCCCGTCGGCCGCGGTGAAATAATCCATAGCCAGCAGCACCTGCAGCGCCACCATCAGGATGGCGGACAGCACGGCGGTGCGCATCTGGAAAACCCTCTTGTCATAAGTGGAGATGGCCAGCAGCTGGAGCAGGGTGATCACGATCAGCAGCACCAAGTAGACCACGTTCTGTGAATATGTCAGTTCGGCGGCGTGCGTTCCGCCTTCGCCGAGGGTGAATGCCTTGACACTGAAGAAGAGTGCCGCCACAAGACCTGTGGCTATGCACAGGTATAAAGTTTGAAGTCTTTGCCACATAATATACAAATTTACTTAACTTTCGCAAGTGGCAAAATGCCTGTGATAAAATACCTTATCCCACGTTCGGAG
>CAVJKE010000038.1:0-10662 GCA_963649695.1 bacterium | reverse complement strand
GTGCATCCGGTGACGGCGTACAGGCCGTTGTCGCAGACAGTCACGGTGATGTCCGGCCTGATCTCCCGGAGGAGGGAGTCCAGCCTTTTTCTGTACTTGAAGAGGAACATCCTGTCATTGGCGTCAAGGTCATGGAGGACAATCTTTTCACTTAGTTTGAAAAACACTTTCCTGCCTTTCTGGCGGGCTGTGATGATGTGTATCTCGTAGCCTAGGACATCGGCCAGGTAGTTGGCCTTTGTCGTGAGCACCCTCTCGATACCTCCGGAAAGGTTCAGGGCGTGTATGCAGTATGCCAGTCGCATTTTTGTCGGTTTTCTCCGCCAATTTACGAAGTTTAACCTTAATTGGAAAATTTTGCCGTGAATATTCAGGTGTCATCGCCCGTTCTCCCGCCGTCCTCCGTCTGCCTCAGGTGAAGAGTAAAAGCAAGTTTGAAGTTTGAGTGGATTGACGGCAGAACGCCGTCGGTGTAAGTGAGTACCTGGCACGCCTGACGGTGGACCCGGCGGGAAAAGAGCGAAACTGGGACTTCGCCGTGCAGCCGCTGCAGGGCTTGTCCCGCTGACAAAGTTAGGAAGCGGAAGGGCAGACGGGTGCGGAAGCAAAGAAACTATGCGAAAAAATTTCTGTTTTTTATCAAATTGTGGCGAAATCTCAAAATTGATTGTAAATTTGACCCTTGTCAAAAAAAGTTTATGTGCATAAAGAAAAATGTAGTCATTGAAAAATGACTGTTTTTTCAATAAGGTTTGTGAGAGTTTATGGGTCTTTTGAAAAGATTGAGAATGTCGCTGCGCGGGGCGCGTCACGATTTCGTGCCGATTCTCGCCCAGCAGACGGACTTCCTCTGCAAGACTTCGGCGCTGCTTGTGGAGATGTTCTCCACCGAGGATGTCGAGCGCAGGGCGGTGATGGAAAGGGAAATCAAATCCTGTGAGACAAAGGGCGACGCCCTTCTGACCGAGTTCCACGAGATCCTCTCGGGAAGGCTGTTCACGCAGGTCAACAAGCTGGATCTCCAGGCTGTGGCCATGGCGATCGACGATTGCCTTGATGTGATCAAGGACACGTCCAAGGCCGTGCTGATCTACCAGCCGGCCAAGCTGGACGGACAGCTGCTGGACCTGGCCCAGATGTCCAAGGAGCAGTCCAACATCATCCACGAGGCCATTCCGCTGCTCATCAACCTGAAGGGCAATGTGTCGGCCATCTCTATGGCCTGTGACCGGGTCACTGAACTTGAGCATGCGGCCGACGATGCCTACGAGGAGTACATGGGCTACATATTCAGGAACGAGGAGGACACGAGGGAACTTGTCAAGTACAAGAATCTCGCTGAGATGCTTGAGAATGCGACCGACGCCCACAAGCGCATTTCCGACAATGTCCGCAAGCTCCTGCTGAACCATCTGGTGGATTAGGTCCGCTTCGGAAAGCCTCAGGGAGGCACGCTTCAGCATATTCCCTGGATATTCATAGAAAAATTCCCGCCCTTCCCGGCCTCTGACATTCTGTCACGTCTCGGGAAGGGCTTGATTGTTGCCTCTGCCGCCGCTGATAAGGCGCTTTTGCAATATGCATTTAGGGACTTACGAAAGATAAAGATATTAAAATATCGCCTCCCGTCACGTCAGTGACGGAGTAAGTCCCTCCCCCGAGGGGAGGGATTTAGGGAGGGGGTAACGTAAGTTGTTTTTTCGTGCGATGCCCTTCACACGTGTGATAAGGCGCTTTTGCAATATGCATTTAGGGACTTATGAAAGATAAGGGTTGTAAATCTCTTGAATTATAGTTACATTTGTTGGTTAATCAGATAATTTAGATTTTATTTAGATATTATGGCAGTCGCTACAATACTGAGAAAACTTTTCGGCTCGAAGGCTGACAGGGACCTGAAGCAGATCAGACCTGTCCTCAACAAGGTCCTCGAAGCTTACGGGCCTATCGACAAGCTCTCCAATGATGAATTGAGAGCCAAGACTTTAGAACTGAAAGAGAAGCTGCGCGCCTGTGAGGCTCCGTTCGAGAAAAGGATCGAGGAGATCAAGGCCAAGCTCGGCGAGGATATTCCTGTACACGAGAAAGAGAGTCTGGCCACCGAGGCCGACAAACTCGTGAAGGAGGAGGACACGGAGATAGAGAAGGTCCTGGACGAGATTCTTCCCCAGGCTTTCGCCATCATGAAATCCACCGCCCGCCGATTCAAGGAGAACGCCACCGTCGAGGTGACGGCCTCCGACTTCGACCGCGCGCTCAGCATCGACCACGATTTCGTCAAGATCGAGGGTGACAAGGCAATCTACCAGAACCACTGGGTGGCAGGCGGCAACGAAGTGACCTGGGACATGGTCCACTACGATGTCCAGCTCATCGGAGGTATCGTCCTGCACCAGGGCAAGATCGCCGAGATGGCCACCGGTGAGGGAAAGACCCTCGTGGCCACCCTGCCGGTCTTCCTCAACGCCCTGGCGGGCAAGGGAGTCCACGTGGTCACCGTCAATGACTACCTCTCCAAGCGTGACTCCGAGTGGATGGGCCCTCTCTACATGTTCCACGGCCTTTCCGTGGACTGCATAGACAAGCACGAGCCTAACAGCGACGCCCGCAAGAGAGCGTACAACAGCGACATCACCTTCGGTACGAACAACGAGTTCGGTTTCGACTACCTCCGCGACAACATGGCGATGAGGATGGACGACCTTGTCCAGCGCAAGCATCATTTCGCCATCGTCGACGAGGTCGACTCCGTGCTCATCGACGACGCCCGTACCCCTCTGATCATCTCAGGTCCGGTGGCCAAGGCCCAGGACGACGAGCAGTTCATGGAGTTCAGGCCTTATGTCGAGAGCCTGTACCAGAAGCAGCGTTCACTTGTCACCCAGGTCCTCAACGACGCCAAGAAGGCGATAGCCGCCGGCAAGGAGGACGAGGGAGGAATGCTTCTCCTGCGCGCCTACAAGGGTCTTCCGAAGTACCAGCCGCTCATCAAGTTCCTCAGCGAGCAGGGTATGAAGCAGCTGATGCAGAAGGCTGAGAATTTCTATATGCAGGACAACGAGCGCGAGATGCACGTGGTGACCGACGAGCTGTACTTCGTGATCAGCGAGCAGCAGCATTCGGTCGAGATGACCGACAAGGGCCACGAACTTCTTGCAAGTTCAGTCTCCAACCCTGATTTCTTCGTGCTGCCGGACATGGGTGTCCAGATCGCCGAGATCCAGAAGGACGAGACCCTCTCCGCCGAGCAGAAGCAGGAGAAGAAGGACGCCTTGATGGAGGACTTCTCGCTCAAGAGCGAGCGTGTACACACAGTGATCCAGCTCCTGAAGGCTTATGCCATGTTCCAGAAGGATGTCGACTACATCGTGGTCGACAACAAGGTCAAGATCGTTGACGAGCAGACCGGCCGTATCATGGAAGGCCGCCGCTGGAGCGACGGTCTGCACCAGGCGGTAGAAGCGAAGGAGAACGTGAAGGTCGAGGCCGCCACCCAGACATTCGCCACCGTCACCCTGCAGAACTACTTCAGGATGTACCACAAGCTCTCCGGTATGACCGGTACGGCCGAGACGGAGGCAGGTGAGTTCTGGTCGATCTACAAACTGGATGTCGTCGTCATCCCGACCAACCGTCCGGTGATCAGGGATGACCAGAACGACCTCATCTACAAGACGAAGAAAGCCAAGTACACGGCCGTGATCAACAGGGTCGAGGAATTGATAGCCAAGGGCCGTCCGGTCCTTGTCGGCACCACCGACGTGGAGACTTCCGAACTTCTCAGCCGTATGTTGAGGATGAGAGGCATCAAGCACAATGTGCTGAACGCCAAGGAACACGCCCGTGAGGCGGAGATCGTCGCCCAGGCCGGTATGTCCAGCACGGTGACCATCGCCACGAACATGGCGGGACGAGGCACCGACATCAAACTGTCCCCTGAGGTCAAGCAGGCGGGCGGTCTTGCCATCATCGGCACGGAGAGGCACGACAGCCGCCGTGTGGACCGTCAGCTCAGAGGCCGCGCCGGCCGTCAGGGTGACCCGGGTTCATCCACCTTCTATGTTTCCCTCGAGGACAAGCTGATGCGCCTCTTCGGTTCGGAGAGGATCGCGGGCGTGGTCGACAAGCTTGGAATGGCCGACGACGAGGCTCTGGAGAACAGCATGCTCTCCAAGTCCATCGAGAACGCCCAGAAGAAGGTCGAGGAGAACAACTTCGGCATCCGAAAGAGACTGCTTGAATATGACGATGTGATGAACTACCAGCGCGAGGCCGTCTACGCCCGCCGCCGCAACGCCCTTTCCGGAGAAAGAATCGAGATCGATGTCAGGAATATGATGATAGACTCAGCCTCGATCATAGCCGACCGCGCGGAGGGGATGTCTTTCGCCGATTTCGAGGAATATGTGATGGCCCAGCTTTCCATCGACCTTGGTTTCGATGAGAAGTTCTACGCTTCGACAAAGGGTGACAAGCTGGCCGACGCTCTCTGCGAACAGATGCAGAAAGTCTACGACCGCAGGATGTCGACCCTTGCCGAGAAGGTCTATCCGTTCATCAAGATGGTCTTCGAGAAGCAGGGTTCGATGTACACCAACATCGCCATCCCGATTTCTGACGGACGCAAGATGCTGACCCTCAGCGTGAACCTTGAAAAGGCCTACAACACCGAGGGCAAGGAGATAGCCAAGGCTTTGAGCCGCTCGATCATCCTTTACCAGATCGACGAGCATTGGAAGCAGCATCTCCGCGATATGGACGACCTCCGTCAGAGCGTTCAGAACGCCGCTTACGAGCAGAAGGACCCTCTGGTTGTGTACAAGCTCGAGAGCTACAACCTGTTCTCCCAGATGCTCGAGGAACTCAACAAGGATGTGCTTTCATTCCTTCTGAGGGCTTTCGTTCCGCTCCGCGAGGACAGCGAGGCCCGTCCTGCCCAGGCTCCGAGAAGCCGTGACATGGGCAATATGCAGACCCGCCGCAATGACCTCACCACCAACGGTGAGCAGAAGGCGAAAGTCCCTGTCCACGTCGACAAGAGGGTCGGCCGCAACGACCCTTGTCCTTGCGGATCGGGCAAAAAGTACAAGAACTGCCACGGCGCCGGACTGGTATAGCGGCGAAAGTTCGCAGATACAGACAAAAAGACAATAAAAATTCAAGAATATGAACTCAAATTACGAGAGGTCGACGGAGTCGGCCAATGTCAATGACGTAAGTAGGATTTCCGCAGGTTCAGTCATCAAGGGTGAGATCACTTCGCCTAATGACATCAGGATAGACGGAACATTCGAGGGCAAGATCATCTCACAGGCCAGGGTGGTTGTCGGAGAGAAGGCTGTCATCAAGGGTGACATCATCTGCAACAACGCCGATTACTGGGGCAGGATCGAAGGCAATTCCTTTGTCAAGGACACCTTGTCGCTTAAGGACACCTGTGTTGTAGAGGGTGACCTTCACATCAGAAGGCTTCAGGTGGAGCTGGACGCGAAGTTCAACGGAGTCTGCAAGATGATCTCCGAGGAGGAGTTCACCCAGCTTACCGAGGGTAACCGTCCGGGAATGTACGATGTTCCTGGCCAGGAGGAAGCCCAGGCCCCGGTCGAGGAGTATCCTGTAGGAAACGGTGAGTCTCCGTTCTCGATCAACTCAGACAGCGGATTCCCGGAAGCGTAAAGTCAAAGGAATACAAAAAGAACCGCCCCGGTTTTCACCGCGGCGGTTCTTTTTTAGAGCGGAATACGAGGCTCGGACTCGCGACCTTCGGCTTGGGAAGCCAACGCTCTACCAACTGAGCTAATTCCGCAAATGAAAAAAGCGGGACTGATTGAGTTTCAATAGCCTCGCTTTCTTGGTGATCCCCACAGGATTCAAACCTGTAACCTTTTGATCCGTAGTCAAATGCTCTATTCAGTTGAGCTAGGGGACCATTTTGTCGGAGACTCGCTCCGACTTTATTTCCACAAGGACTATGCCTGCTCTTCCTTGACCATGGCAAGCTTCTTTTCCTTGATTCTTGCCTTCTTACCGGAGAGATTGCGCAGATAGAAGATTCTTGCTCTGCGGACCTTGCCGACCTTGTTCAGTTCAATGCTGTCAATGAACGGTGACTGGATTGGGAAAATCCTCTCGACTCCGATGCCTCCGGAAACCTTGCGGACCGTGAAGGTCTTTGTCTGAGGGTTGGCTCCTCTAAGCTGGATCACAACACCTCTGAACTTCTGGAGTCTGTCCTTGTCACCTTCCTTGATTCTGTAGGTAACGGTGACCGTGTCACCTGCCTTGAATTTCGGATACGTAGAAACTTTCTCGTTAGCGAAAGCCTGCTCTACAACTTTAATCAAATCCATTTCTTAATCAGTTTTTCGCAACATTACGCACATCTGATAACGACCCGTAAGCGGTTGCTCTTGTTTTTCGGACTGCAAAGATAGCAATTTTTCGTTAATCCAAAAAACTTTTGCCGATTATTTGAAAAAATGTAGCGCATCGCGGCACAAATCCGAGATTTTGCCCCATTCACCGGCGGCCACGACATCTTTAGGGAAGAGTTTCGATCCCATTCCGACGCAGGTCACACCGGATTTCGCCCAGGCCGTGAGGTTCTCTTCCGTAGGCTCGACGCTTCCGGTAGCCATCACCATAGACCAAGGCAGGGGAGCGAGGATGTCCTTGACGAACTTCGGCCCGCCTACGCTTCCGGCAGGGAAGATCTTGACGAGGTCGCAGCCGAGTTCCTGGGCGTCGCTGACCTCTGTCACGCTGCCGCATCCCGGGGTGTAAGGAACGCCGTGCCTGTTGCAGAGTCTCGCGATCTCAGGGTTGAGGCAAGGCGAGACGATGAAGTTGGCTCCCATCTGGATGTAGAGGGCTGCTGTCGGAGCGTCCACGATCGTGCCTGCTCCGAGGATGAGTCCCGGACACTCGGCGAGGACATATTTAGAAAGTTCCTTGAACACCTCGATGGCGAAGTCGCCTCTGTTGGTGAACTCGAAGGCTCTGATGCCGCCTTCATAGCAGGCCTTGACCACATTCTTGGCGACCTCTATGTCGCTGTTGAAGAAGACAGGCACGATGCCGGTCTCCTTGATGACGGTCAAAGTTTCCAGTTTTCTGTATTTTGCCATATCCGTAATGATTATCTTGAAACGCGGCCTGAGCCGCTGCCGTTCATCAGACTTTCCACTTCCTTGACATTCACCTGGTTGAAGTCGCCGAAGATGGTGTGCTTCAACGCCGAGGCGGCCGCCGCGAAATCAATCGCCTTCTGGTCGTCCTTGTAGGTGAGGAGTCCGTAGATGAGGCCTCCCATAAAGGAGTCGCCGCCACCTACGCGGTCCACGATGTGGGTGATGTCGTAGCGGCGGGACTGCAGGAGTTCCTTTCCGTTGAAAATCACGCCGCCCCAGGTGTTGTGGTTGGCGTTGATGGAGCCTCTCAGCGTGATCGCCACCTTCTTGCAGTTCGGGAATCTCGCCATAAGCTGGCGGCAGACACTCTCGAAACGGCTCTGGTCGATGGTCCCGTCGGTCTGCTCGGCGTTGAAGCCTTCAGGCTTGATGCCGAACTCCTTCTCGGCGTCCTCCTCGTTGCCGAGGATCAGGTCACAGTTCTCCACGAGGGCAGGCATAACCTCGGCGGCTGTCTTGCCGTACTTCCAGAGGTTCTTGCGGTAGTTGAGGTCGCAGGAGACGAAGACACCGAGCCTGCGGGCGGCCTTCACGGCCTCGAGGCAGACGTCAGCGGCGCTCTGGCTGATAGCCGGAGTGATGCCGGTCCAATGGAACCAGTCAGCCCCTTCGAAGACCTTCTCCCAATCGACCATCCCTGTCTGGATGGTGGAGATCGATGAATATGCCCGGTCGTAGATCACCTTGCTCGGCCTGGCCACGGCCCCGGTCTCGAGGAAGTATATTCCTAAACGGTCGCCTCCGGTCACGCAGTGGTCGGTCTTGACTCCGTAGGAGTGCAGGTCGCGGATGCAGCTGCGTGCGATGTCGTTGTCTGGGAAACGTGTGATGAACTCTGAGTCCACGCCGAAGTTGGCGAGGGAGACGGCCACGTTGGCTTCGCCGCCGCCGAAGGTCGCCTCGAATTGCTTTGCCTGTGAAAACCTCAGGTAGCCGGGAGTCGAAAGCCTGAGCATGATTTCACCGAATGTGATTACTTTTGCCATTATTCTTCAGTTAAAAGATTATTCCGTTAAAAGTTGTTTTTCATTTTGTCGAAGAGAGCCTTGTCCTCTCTTGAAGGGTCAGGGGTGAAGGTCCTGCTCGAACGCATCCCCTCGAGGGCTGATTTCTCGCTGGAGGACAGATGCTTAGGGATCCAGACCAGAATCTTCACATAGAGGTCGCCGGTCGCTGTCTTGCGTCCGTAGCTGTCCAGCCCCGGAAGTCCCTTGCCGCGGAGCTTGATGACAGTGCCGGACTGTGTGCCGGCGTCTATCTTGACCTTGTAGGACCCGTCCAGGCAAGGCACGACGATGTCGGTGCCCAGGATCGCGTCGGTGACGGAGATGATCGTAGAGTAGAACAGGTTGTTGCCGTCGCGTTTGAGCGAGGCGTGCGGAATCTCTTCGATGAGGACAAGAAGGTCGCCGTTCACTCCGTTGTGCTGCGCGGCGTGTCCTTCGCCCTTGATGGTCAGCTGCATTCCGTTCTCCACTCCCGCAGGGATCTTCACCTTGATGGTCTCGCGCTTGCGGACAAGGCCTGTGCCGCCGCAGGTGCTGCAAGGATTGCTGATGATCTTGCCTTCACCGCCGCACTGCGGGCAGGTGGAGTAGGTCACAGACCTTCCGAACATTGAATTGACCACCCTGGATGTCTGGCCGGTACCGTTGCAGTTAGGACAGGTCTTCACGTCGGAGGCGTTCCTGGCACCTCGGCCTCCGCAGTCAGGACAAGGCCTGTTGCGCTCGAGAGATATCTCTTTCTCGACACCCTTGGCTATCTCCTCGAATGTCAGCCGTACTCTCGTGCGGATGTCACGGCCCTTCATCACCCTTTGCCGGGTCTCGCCCTGGCCGCCGAATCCGCCGAAATTGAATCCGCCGAACCCGTGTCCGAACAGGTCGGTAAGGATGGCGTCAAGGTTGTCGAAACCCTGGCCGCTGAATCCGCCGTATCCGCCGAACCCGCCCTGCCCGTCGACACCTGCGAAACCGTACTGGTCGTACTTCGCCTTCTTGTCGGCGTCGCTCAGCACTGAATATGCCTCCGAAGCCTCCTTGAATTTCTCCTCGGCCGTCTTCTTCTCTGCGTCCGTTCCGCTTACCCAGCAGTCAGGATGCCACTTCTTAGCGGCATCCCTGTAGGCCTTCTTTATCTCGTCCGCCGACGCCGATTTGCTGACGCCGAGCACTTCATAGTAATCTCTTTTCTCTGCCATAGTCCCTGGTCTCCTATATTCCTGCAACCACTATATTCCTACAACCACTTTGGCGAAGCGGATGACTTTGCCTCCGAGGGTGTAGCCGGTCTGGAGGACATCGAAGACAAGACCTTTCTTCTCTTCTTCCTGGACAGGGAACTGCGCCACGGCCTCGTGGAAATCAGTGTCGAATTTCTCGTCTTTGGCCTTGATAGGCTCGAGTCCCTTGGTCTTGAGGTAGCCCATCAGCTTGGTGTAGATCAGCTGCGTGCCCTCTTTAGCCGCTTCGTCGGTGGATTTCTCAAGCATCTTGAGAGCCGACTCGCAGTCGTCCAGAACCGGGAGGATGCCCTTGATGGTGTCGGCTGAAGCCGAGGTCACAAGGTCAAGTTTCTCCTGGGCGGAACGTCTGCGGACATTGTCAAGGTCGGCCGCGAGGCGGAGGTAGTCGTTCTTCTCCTTTGCCACGCTAGCCTTCAACGCCTCATTCTCTTTCTTCAACGCCTCAAGCTTCTCCTCAAGTTCCTTCTTTCCGTCGTCGGCCTTTCCGTCTCCACCTTTTCCGGCCGGAGTTTCCTGTGCATCTCCGGTCTTCGCACCGTCTTGAGCCTCAGTATTTTCCGTTCCGGCATCTCCTGCCTCTCCGGCATTCACCTCGGTCTCGACCTTCTTATCTACAGCCTCTTCCTTCTTTTCTGTCTTCACGTCCATTTCCGGCTTTTTTGTTTTATTGTTGTTCTTTTTGCTCATATTCAAAAATTTTAGTCCGTCCGGCCGTCATCTGGCATCAGCCGGAACGACCGCGAAGTTATCAAATTATCTGCCAATTACGAAAGTCTGTCCTTCATTCTGACAATGTGTCATAATCCTTGACGCGTCAGGACTGCCGTGTCAGCGGCACGGTGTCAGACTGCCGAAGATGAGGCTAATCTTCAAGAAAGAGGTGAAAATCTCAGTATAAATGGTTATTTTTGTCTGCTTCAAAAGAGGTAAATCAAAAATAACAGAAATATGGCCACATTCATCAACGAAGATTTTATGCTGTCGACCGCGACCGCGAGACGGCTTTACCACGAGAACGCCGAGTCGCTCCCGATCATCGACTACCACTGCCATCTCTCACCTCAGCAGATTGCGGAGAACGTCCGCTTCCGCGACATCACCCAGCTCTGGCTGGTGGACGGCCACCAGGGCGACCACTACAAATGGAGGGCTATGCGTGGCAACGGAGTGCCTGAGGAGTACATCACCGGCGGAGAGAAATCGGCCTGGGAGACCTTCGAGAAG
>CAVJKE010000037.1:0-10870 GCA_963649695.1 bacterium | reverse complement strand
GCGTGACGGGGTTGAAGATGGCGAGCAGCAGGGTCAGGACGGTGAAGAAGACGATAAGCGCCGTGGAGGCCACCGCCATCGGCTTTCTCCAGACTCCGGAGACCAAAGCCGCTCCAAGAACGGCTTCGGCGAGGGCGAACGCGACGGCCAGCGCTTTGGCGGCCGGCAGCAGGAACGCCAGATGGAAGAACTTCAGGTAGCCTTCCATCACCAGACCCGCCCCGACGGGGTCGAGTGCCTTGAATATTCCCGCAAGCAGGAACACTATGCCTATGATGAAAGCGCAGAGCCTTCTGAGCCGTGAGATCAGATTGTCGTTCATTTCGTTCCTATGTGTCTGTCGATGATTGTCTTTACCTTGGCGAAGATGTCCTCGGGTGGAAGCATAGAGCCGTCGGCGGCCGAGCAGTCCACCCTGATGAAGTCCGGATCCAGTTCGGTCTGCCTAAGGTAGACCGAACGGACCTCTTTCTGGAAATTGATGTCGGCCTCGTGGATGTCCTGAGAGCCGTGGAGATAGTCCCTGTCGCTGCCTTTCCTGTCGGACTCCAGACGGCTCTCGACGAACGAGATAGGAACGTCCAGGAAGATGTTCAGGTCAGGTTTCGGAAGAGCGAAGTCGCCATATTCAGTGTCGAAAATCCACTTGCGCAGCGCCTCTCTTTCCTCATGGCCGCTGACTTTGGCGCATTGGTAGGCGATGTTCGAGTACACGTAGCGGTCGAGCAGCACCGTGCCTCCCTTTTCGAGGGTGGCCTTCATCTCCGGCGCGGCCCCGTGCCTGTCCTCGGCGTAAAGGAGGGCCACAAGCATCGGATGCACGGTCTCGTTGGACCCGAAATCGCCCCGCAGGAACCGGCTGATCAGGTCGCCGTAGACAGGGGAGTCATACCTCGGAAAGTGGATGTACTCCAGACAGGAGCAGCTTCTGCCGAGATATTCCCTTAATTTCTTGACCTGTGTGGACTTGCCGGAGCCGTCCAATCCTTCCAGAACTACAAGCATCGCGATTGGTTTTGTATCTTCGCGAAGATATTCATTTTTTACCTATCTTTGCCTGCCTTCGGGGAGTAAATTTCTCAAAGGTCTAAAATTATTTTCTTTATGGGAACTTCCAGGGACATCCGGGTGATGGGCATCGTCAACATCACCGATGATTCATTTTTCGCCGGCAGCCGCAATCTCCGCACCGACGGCACTCTCGACGACTCTCTTCTGCGCTCCCGCATTGAGGAGATGCTCTCGGCCGGGGCCGACATCCTTGACTTCGGAGCCTGCTCGACCCGCCCCGGCTCGGACTCGGTGAGCGGGGAGGAGGAATGGCGCCGCCTTGAGCCTGTCCTGCGGATTCTGGCCGATGAATATGCCGGCGTGGCTGTCTCGATAGACACTTTCCGCCCCGAGGTCGTCTCGAAGGCGTACGACACCGTCGGCTCGTTCATCGTCAACGATGTCAGCGGCGGCTGCGAGCAGATGTGGTCTATGGTCGGAAGGCTCGGTCTGCCTTACATCGCGACGCACACAAGAGGAACTCCCAAGAATATGCAGGGTCTGACTGATTACGCTGACATCACCGGGGCTGTCGGGAGTTTCTTCGAGGGCATCGCCGCCGAGGCCGACAGGCACGGAGTCAAGGACTGGATCCTCGATCCGGGTTTCGGCTTCGCGAAGACCGTGGAGCAGAACTGGACTCTGCTCCGGGAGATGTCAGCCCTCCGGAAGTTCGGCAGACGGATTCTGGCCGGCCTCTCCCGCAAGAGTTTCCTGTACAAACCTCTGGGCATCACTCCCGCCGAGGCCTTGCCGGCCACCCAGGTGGCTGATTTCATCGCCCTTCAAAACGGAGCGGACATCCTTCGGGTACACGATGTCCCGGAGGCTGTCCGCACTGTCAAACTCTACCGCCTCTACAACGGTCTGTAGAGGCGGTGGTGAAAATTAATCCAGCGTCTGCTTGATTTCCGTGATGACGAAGGCCTCGATGACATCGCCGGTCTTCAGGTCGTTGAACTTCTCGATGCCGATACCGCACTCCATTCCGGCGGAAACCTCCTTGACATCGTCCTTGCCCCTCTTGAGCGAGGCGAGGTCGCCGGTGTAGACAACGATACCGTCCCTGATAAGCCTGCACTGCGAGGTCTTGGCGATCTTGCCGTCCTTGACAAGGCAGCCGGCGATCGTGCCGACCTTGGAGATCTTGAAGGTCTGCTTGATCTCGGCCGTACCGGTGATCTCTTCCTTCTTGATAGGCTCAAGCATACCCTCGATACCGTCCTTGACATCGTTGATGGCGTCGTAGATGACGGAGTACAGACGGATCTCGATGCCCTGCTCGTCAGCGAGTTTCCTGGCGTCGGTCGAAGGACGTACCTGGAAACCGATGATGACCGCATCCGAAGCCTCGGCGAGGATCACATCTGACTCTGAGATGGCGCCCACGGCCTTGTGGATCACATTCACGCGCACCTGTTCCGTCGAAAGTTTGATGAGGGAATCCGAGAGAGCCTCCACCGAACCGTCCACATCGCCTTTGACGATGACGTTGAGTTCCTTGAAGTTGCCGATGGCGATTCGCCTTCCGATCTCCTCGAGGGTCATGTGCTTCTGGGTCTTGATGCCCTGGATTCTGAGGAGCTGCTCGCGCTTGTTGGCGATGGCCTTGGCCTCTTTCTCGTCGTTCATCACATTGAACTTGTCGCCTGCGCTCGGCGCTCCGTTAAGACCGAGGATGGACACCGGAGTGGAAGGCCCGGCTTCCTTGACTTTCTGTCCGCGCTCGTTGAACATAGCCTTCACGCGGCCGTAGTAACTGCCGCTCAGCACCATGTCTCCGGTCTTGAGCGTTCCGTCCTGCACAAGCACGGTGGCCACATAGCCGCGGCCCTTGTCCAGGGAGGACTCGATGACGGCTCCGACACCGTTCTTGTTCGGATTGGCCTTGAGGTCGAGAAGGTCGGTCTCAAGGAGAACCTTCTCAAGCAGTTTGTCCACGTTCAGACCCTTCTTGGCGGAAATCTCCTGGCTCTGGTACTTGCCGCCCCAGGCCTCCGTCAGGATGTTCATCTGCGCCAGCTGCTGGTAGATCTTCTCCGGCATAGCGCCCGGCTTGTCTATCTTGTTGATGGCGAAGACCATAGGTACTCCGGCGGCCTGGGCGTGATTGATGGCCTCGACCGTCTGAGGCATCACGGCGTCGTCGGCAGCGATGATGATGATCGCAAGGTCGGTGAGCTGCGCTCCTCTGGCTCGCATCGCGGTGAACGCCTCGTGGCCAGGGGTGTCGAGGAAGGTGATCCTTCTGCCGTCAGGAAGCTCCACGTTGTAGGCTCCGATGTGCTGGGTGATACCTCCAGCCTCGCCGGCGATCACATTGGATTTACGGATATAGTCCAGGAGCGATGTCTTGCCGTGGTCGACGTGACCCATCACCGTGATGATCGGCGGCCTTGGAACGAGGTCCTCCTCGCGGTCGACCTGCTCGCTGCTTCCGGCGATCTCTTCTGTGAGGTCGGCGGTCACGAACTCGACCTTGTAGCCGAACTGCTCGGCGACAAGCACCAGGGCCTCCGCGTCGAGCCTCTGGTTGATGGAAACCATCAGACCGAGTTCCATGCAGGCCTTGATGACCTCATTGACAGGGGTGTTGTTCATAAGGGTGGCAAGGTCGTTGGCGGTCACGAACTCGGTGACTTTCAGGACCTTCTTCTCGGCTATCTCCTGTGCCATCTCCTCCTGGCTCTTGGCCGCGGCCTGCTCCCTCTTCTCCTTTCTGTATTTCGCTCCGAAGTTGCTCTTCTTGTTGTCGTTCATCCTGGCGTAGGTCTCTTTGACCTGCTTCTGGATTTCCTTCTGCATCGCCTCCTGCTGCTCCTCGGTCAGAGCCGGCTTGAAGCTGTCGTTGCCGCGGTTGCGTTTCTTTCCGTTCTTGCCCTGGTTCTGTCCCTGGTTCTGGTTCTGCTGGCCGCCACGGTTGTCGCCTCGTCCGTTCTTGCGGGCGTTGTTGTCGGCCTGCTTTCCTTCCTTGGCGACATCCACTTTCTGGCTGCCTTTGGCGATTCTCTCCCTCTTCTTGCCGCTTTTCTTCTTCTCGAACTGCGAGAGGTCGATCTTGCCCAGGACTTTCAGACCTGAGTCCTGCTCCTGTCCGGCCTGCTGTCCGGCCTCAGGCTGTTTGGTCTGTGGTGCCGGCTGCTGGGCCTGTTGAGGCTGCTGGGCGTTTTTCTGCTGACCCTGCTGACCAGGTTTCTGCTGTCCCTGCTGCGCAGGGCGCTGACCTTGCTGCTGAGGCTTCTGCTGCCCCTGCTGAGCAGGTTTCGCTTCAGGTCTCTGGCCGTCACGGCCTTTGTCCTGCTTCTCCTGAGGCTTGGTGTCGCCCTTGGCAGAATTGTCAGCCGCGGGGGTTGGCGCGGTGTTCTCCTTCTGCGCAGGTTCCACAATCTCAGGCTTTTTCTCCGCAGCCGCGGCCACCGGCACCGCTTTTTCAGGCTCCGGTTCCGCGGCCGGCTTCTGCTCCGGCACTTTTTCAACCACTGCCTCCTTGACAGGCTCCGGTGCGGTTTCCGGCTCCTTCACAGGTTCCGGCGCTGTCTCCGCCACCGGCGCAGCCTTCTCAGGCTCCGGCTTTACCTGGACCGGCTCCTCCTTAGGAGCGGCCGGCGTGATGATTCCGGTCTTGATCACAGTCTCCCTGACCGGCTCGTCGTCAGCGTCTTCCGCGGCCTGCTGTTTCTTGGCCGTCTTCTCGAGAATCTCGTTGAGCTTCACGTCCACTTTCTCGGAAGCGTTCTTGAGTTCCTTGTCCTTGCCGAACTGCTTCTCGATCTCCGGAAGCAGCGTGTCAGGAATCTTGGCGTTAGGATTGGCCTCCACCTCGACTCCCTTCTTGACCAGGAAGTCGACAAGGTTCTGAAGCCCGATGTTGTAGGTTCTTATAATTTTGTTCAGTCTGATTTCTGCCATATTCAACCCCTATTTAATTTATGTTCGTGCCGCAGGACACGACCGATTTTCTATGAATATATTCCTTTATGTTGCTTTTTTATATTCCTTCCTGCGGAATCGGTTTTTTCCCGGACCGGTCTCAGGACGCGCTAGTCCTCGAATTCGGCGCGGAGAATCCTGAACACGTCGGCCACCGTCTCGTCCTCGAGGTCGGCTCTCTTGGCGATGTCTTCAGGCGTGAAAGCGAGCACGCTCTTGGCCGTGTCGCAGCCGATGGACTCCAGCTTGTCGATGACCCACTGGTCGATCTCGTTGCTGAACTCGCTGAGCAGCACGTCCTCTTCCTCCTGGGCCTCGTCTTTAGGAAGCTCTCTCCAGACTTCGATGTCCCTGCCGACGAGCATGCCGGCGAGTTTGATGTTGCAACCGCCGCGGCCGATACCCTTCTTGACCTCGTCAGGCTGCATGTAGACCTTGATCTTGTCCTCTTCCGAAGAACCGAGGTCGATCGAGGAGACCCTCGCAGGGTTGAGTGCCCTCTGGATGAGGAGCTGGGTGTTGTTCGTCCACTGGAGGACGTCGATGTTCTCGTTGCGGAGCTCGCGCACGATTCCGATGATTCTGGAGCCCTTCACGCCGATGCAGGCCCCGATCGGGTCGATCCTCTCGTCGTAGGATTCCACGGCCACTTTGGCGCGTTCGCCCGGCACGCGGACAACCTTCTTGATGGTGATAAGGCCGTCGAGGATCTCAGGCACCTCGTGTTCGAAGAGCTTCTCGAGGAACTCGTCGGAAGTTCTTGAAAGAGTGATGTAAGGAGTGGTGTTGTTCTTCATCTCCACGCTCTTGATGATGGCCCTGATGGTGTCGCCCTTCTTGAACCTTTCGCCAGGAATCTGCTCTGTCTTAGGAAGATGGAGTTCGTTGTCGTCATCGTCAAGGATGATGACCTCCTTTGACCAGGTCTGGTAGATCTCACCCGTGAAGATCTCGCCGACCTTGTCGGAGTAGGCCTTGAAGATGTTGGCCTTGTCGATGTCGATGATCCTTCCCTGGAGGTTCTGCCTGATGTTGAGGATGCCCCTTCTGCCGAAGGACTCGAGGGAGAGTTTCTTGGTGTACACGTCGCCGATCTCGTAGTCATCGTCGCCGGTCTCGGCCTTGATCTGGTCGAGAGTGATCTGGGTGTTAGGGTTCTCCACCTCCTCGACGATGTCGAAGTTCTGGTAGATCTCGCAGTCTCCCTTGTCGACATTGATGATGACGTCGAAGTTGTCCGCCGAGCCGAAAGTCTTGGCGATCTGGGTGAGGAACACGTCCTTGAGGACACCCATCATCACAGGCCTGTCGATGTTCTTCTCTTCTTTGAAGTCCTTGAAGGCATCGATCAAGGTGATTACTTCTTTCTTCTTTTCCATTTGAGTTTCTATTTTTTTGTTTTCTATTTCAATTTCGCGCTTACTTTTTCATAACGATGTGCGGTGTCACGGAATTCAGCTCGCCGAACCCGAACCTCTCCTCATGCTCGACCGTCTCCTTCCTCTTCTTGCCTTCCACCGTCTCTTTCCTTGAATATCTGAGGGTTATCCCTTCGTCATCGGCCGCGGTGAGCACACCGGTGATCTTCAACCCGCCTTTGAAACGGACCTCCACGGACGAGCCGATGGCCTTCTGGTACTGTCTGTCGACCTTGAAAGGCTGGTCGAGTCCGGCCGAGGTGACGGTGAGCGAGTAGTCCTCGACATCCTTGTCGAACATCTCCACGAAAGCGTTGTTGACGCTCACGCAGTCCTCAAGGTCGATGTCCCCGGCCTCCTTCTCGATGGTGAGGGTGATGTCGTTGTCCTTGCTGACCGTAAGGTCCACCATGAAGCATCCGCGGGAGCGTACCGCTTCCTCGATGCCGGCGAGTATCTGTTCTTTCTGCATATTGGCGCTTATCTTCTGAAACAAAGCCTTCTAAAACAAAAGATAGGAGACGCTTTCGTCCTCCTATCTCTCACAACGATGCAAAGATAAGGATATTTTGGCAAATATGGAAATAAATTGTTTACTTTGCGAACTATTTTTAAGGCGCGCTTTCGGGATACGATGATTTTTCATGAGCGGCATTCTGGCGGCGGCACATCAAAAACAGGAATGAATATGAAGATGGAATTCACAGCGAAGCAGCTGGCTCAGGTCCTCAGGGGGACCGTCGAGGGCGACCCTCAGGCCACCGTCACTTCATTCGCCAAGATCGAACACGGAAAACCGGGGCAGCTGTGCTTCTTCGCCAATCCGAAATACGAGAGATACGTCTACACCTGCAAGGCCAGCGTCCTGCTGGTCAACAAGGACTTCACCCCTAAGGAGGCAGTGACCTCGACAATGGTCAAGGTCGACGATGCCTACAAGGCTCTGGCCGACCTGCTGAAGTACGTCACCACCAAGAGCCGTACCGACAAGAGGCACAGGGGATTCCGTTCCTCCTGGTTCCTGACCACCAAGTTCGGCAAGAAGGTCTATCTCGGAAGCCATTCCTATGTCGGCCACCACGCCAAGGTCGGCGATTACACCAAGATCTACGAGAATGTCTACATCGGTGACAACACGGTGATCGGTTCTCACTGCATCATCTATCCGGGAGTGGTGATCTACCCTGGAATGGTGATCGGCAACAATGTGATCATCCACGCCAACGCCGTGATCGGCTCGGACGGCTTCGGCAACGCTCCTCTTCCTGACGGCACCTGGGAGAAGATCGAGCACATCGGCAACGTCATCATCGGCGACAATGTCGAGATCGGCGCCGGCACGACCATCGACAAGTCTGAGATGGAATCCACCATCATCGGCAACGGAGTGAAGATCGACAATCTCTGCCAGATCGCCCACAATGTCCAGATCGGCGACAACACGGTGATGGCCGCCCAGTGCGGCATCGCCGGCTCCACCAAGATCGGCAAGAACTGCATCCTGGCAGGCCAGGTCGGCATCGCCGGACACCTTAACATCGCCGACAACACGACCGTCGGGGCCCAGGCCGGAGTCATCGGCAACGTCCGTAAACCAGGCCAGGTGCTGCTCGGCTCTCCTTGCATCCCTCTTAAAAACTACCTCCGCAGCTATGCTGTCTTCAAGCGTCAGGGCGAAGAATAGCGCGGAAAGGACGGGAATAGTAGCGGATGGCTACTAATTGGCAGGGTAATCCTTGAATATTCAAAAATCGTTGCTATCTTTGCAGACTGCAATTAATTGTGGCCTGCGGTGCGGTGCGTCCACCGCCGTCAGCGGCCTGCGAAAGATTAGATATGACTTTAGAAAAGCAGCATACCCTTGCCGGTGAATATGAATTCCAGGGCAAAGGTCTTCACACCGGGAAAATAGCCCGGATGACCCTCAAGCCGGCTCCCGCCGGCACGGGAATAGTGTTCCTTAGAACCGACCTCGGCGACAATGCGTCCGTCAGGGCTCTTGCGGAGAATGTCTCTTCCACGGCCCGCAGCACCACCATTTCCGAAGGCGAGGTCTCTGTCTCGACCATCGAGCATCTGATGTCGGCGTTCTCTGGTCTTGGAGTGGACAACGCCTATGTCGAGATCGACAATGTCGAAGTCCCTATCCTGGACGGCAGCGCCCGCCTCTATGTCGAGGCCATCACCCGAGACGGACTGAAGGAGCAGGACGCGGAACGCAAGTATGTGGAAATCACTGAAGAGATCGAGGTCCGTGACGAAAAGTCCGGAGCCTACATCAGGATAACCCCGGCGGAGACTCCTTCGATCGACCTGACCGTGGATTTCGGTTCCAAGGTCCTCGGCGTGCAGACTGCCTCCTGGAATCCGGAGACCGACTACACCGCCCAGATCGCCCCTTGCCGCACCTTCGTGTTCTTCCACGAGATCGAGTTCCTTTTCCAGAACAATCTGGTGAAGGGCGGCGATGTGGACAATGCCATAGTCATCGTGGAGCATCCTGTCAACCAGGAGCAGATCGACAGGCTTTCGGCCCTGTTCAACGTTCCGAAACTCGCGATCAGCGACAACGGCTACCTCAACAACCTCCAGCTCCATTTCCCGAACGAGTGCGGCCGCCACAAGCTGCTTGACCTGATCGGAGACCTCAGGCTTTCCGGAGGCTGGCTCAAGGCCAAGGTCACGGCGTTCAAGCCCGGCCACACCCTCAACACGAGGACCGCGGCTGAAATCAGAAAGAAACTAGGATATTGAATCCTGAACATAGACGAAACAACATGAACACAATTTCACCATTGGCTTCCGTAAGCCCTAAAGCAAAATTAGGAGACAACATCGAGATCGGTCCGTATGCCTTCGTCGACGATAATGTCGAGATCGGCGACGGCTGCAAGATCCATCCTCACGCGGTGATCTACCCTTATGTGAAGATGGGCAAGAACTGCCAGGTGTTCCCGGGCGCCGTAGTAGGCGCCATCCCTCAGGACCTCAAGTACGAGGGTGAGGTGACCTATGTCGAGATCGGCGACAATGTGACCATCCGTGAGTGCGTGACCATCAACCGAGGCACAAAGGCTTCCGGCAAGTTTGTCACGAAAATCGGAAGCAACACACTGATAATGTCTTATGTGCACGTCGCCCACGACTGCGTGGTCGGAAACCACTGCATCCTTGTCAGCTATGTCGGCATCGCCGGCGAGACCGTGGTCGATGACTGGGCTATCGTCGGAGGCGGCGCCAAGGCCCACCAGTTCTCGAGGATCGGCTGCCATGCCATGGTCGGCGGAATGTCCAAGATCAACAAAGACATCCCTCCTTACGTCCTCTGCGGCCGCGACCCTATCTGCTACGCCGGCGTGAACATCGTCGGTCTCCGCCGCCGCGGGTTCTCCAACGAGACCATCCGCAACATCAAGGACATCTACGACACGATCTATTTCTCCGGCTACAACATCTCTGACGGCTGCGCCAAGGTCGAGGCCGGATTCCCGCAGAGCGAGGAGCGCGACACTATCCTGAATTTCATCAGAAGCTCGAAGCGTGGAATCATCAAGTCCAACGACTCCCACGAGAAAGGAGAACTCGAATAGCGGGGCTGTGCTGCTGAGCGTGGCGTGGTTCCCGCCGGTCAGCTACTTCGCGTTGATGGCTAAAGACTTCATCTTGTCCAAGGACGGGGTGAAGCCTTCTGTCGTTTATCTGGATGCCTGCGAGCACTACCAGAAGCAGTCGTGGCGCAACCGTTTCCGTTTCTACGCCTGTGACGGTCCGCAGTGCCTCAATTACCCTGTCCAGCATTCTGAAGACACCTACGGGCGGCCTGTGACCGAGGTCCGGATCGACTACTCCACACCCTGGCTCGTCCGCACTGAGAGGGCTATAGCCTCGGCCTACGAATCGTCGGCCTACTTTGACTACTACAAGGACGAACTATTCTCGATCCTTGAATCCAGGCCTGCCACCGTGTTCGAGATGGACCTCAGCCTGACCAGATTCTTTCTCCGGAAGACCGGCGTCGCCGTGGACCTCAGGGTGACTGATGAATATCTTCCCGTACTCTCCCGTGAAGTCCCTGTGGACACGGGACGCTACGGCCTTGACTACAGGGAGCTGATCCATCCTAAGCGTCCTGACAGCATACTGAAGGAACTGGATCTGGAAAAACCGTACTTCCAGGTCTTCGCCGGGAAGTACGGTTTCGTTCCGAATCTTTCCATAATGGACCTTCTGTTCAATGAGGGTCCGGATTCAATCTCCTGGCTGAAAAAACTGAACCCCGTCAGGTAGGCCGTGGCCTCTCCGACAGGGTTCAGTTTTTATCTCTAGATATTGTCTATTGATTATATTGTCTATTGAATATCGTTATTTAGGGAGAGGGTAACGTGAACTGATTTTAGGGTACTTACCCTTCAGACGTGAGATAAGGTATTTTATCACAGGTATTTTGCCACTTGCGAAAGTAGACCCTAAAA
>CAVJKE010000036.1:0-10875 GCA_963649695.1 bacterium | reverse complement strand
AAGGCCGTGGCATTTGCGCTTGCTTTCCGGCGGCAGTGTCATGTAGTCGCCGAACATCTGTGTGAGCCACTCGTCCCAGCGGCTGAAAGCCTTGAACGGACAGCCCTCGAAGTCCAGGTCGACATATTCCTCAAGCATTTTCCTTTCGAAGACCTCCCGTGTCCCGTTGTAGGTGACGGAGACGGCCCCGGCGAGCCGCGACGACTCATAAGGGTACTTCCGGACCTCAGAGTCGATCTTTTTCCACCAATATTCAGAGCCTCTGAGATGAGCCTCGATCTTGGAGAGCAGTGGCTGGTGGAAGTTAAGAAGGTCGAACCGGGTGCCGCAGATGTTGAGCCTGTGCGACCAGTGGGTCAGCCGGTGTTCCCTTTCCTTCTGCAGTTCAGGATCTTCCGGTTTTCCGTCGAGCGGGAACACATCGATGTTGAGGCCGAAGTCATATTCATACCCCCTCCCCTGCAGGCTCTTGGTGCGGGTGTCCTCGACTTTGGCGAAGAAATGCACGAAGCGGTCGTCCTTCACCCCCTCCTTGTGGCAGAGACATCTGTAACGGCTTCCCGGCTCACGGCCGAAAGTCGAGACAAACCGCTCATAGTCAGGCCGCGGCATCACGATGTCGATGTCGTCATCCCAAGGGATGAAGCCTTTGTGGCGCACGGCCCCGAGCAGAGTCCCGTAAGCCATCGAGTATCTCAGTCCGTTCCCGCGGCAGAAGGAATCCACCGCCTTGAGGATGTCGAGGAGATAAAGCTGAGTCTCCCTGTGTGACAATTTCCGCATTTCTTACCGATAATTTTGCCTAATCTTCACAAATATAATAGAAATTATTAAATTTGTAAACTTTAGACCAAACCGAATATGCAATCGTTCGTTTTTCCAGGCAATCTGGACGATGAAATCGCGGCCATAGGAGCCGCTCCGATCCCCTATATGAGGACTGACGAGTTCTCACAGGTCAACCTCGAATCCGAAAGGATTCTGCTGGACCTGATCCACTGCAAGGGCGGCAGGACAATCATCTACACCGGCTCCGGCACAGGTGCGATGAGCGCCGTCGTCGAGAATTACGTCAGCACGAAGAAAAAGGCCATCATCATCAACGGCGGCTCCTTCGGCAAGAGATGGATCTCCCTCTGCGGGTACTACGGTGTCCCGGCGGTCGAGTTCAGCGTCCCTTTCGCCAGCGACATAGACTATGAGGAGCTGGAAAAGACCGTCGAGGCCGAGAAACCGGACGTGTTCCTCTGCCAGCACCACGAAACCTCGACCGGCCAGCTTTTCAACCTTGAGAAGATTTCAGGAATATGCCGCCGTCACGGCGTCTCGCTCGTCGTGGACGTGATCAGCACCTTCCTCGCCGAAGAACTGGACATGGACGCTCTCGGCATAGACATCTGCGTGACCAGCACCCAGAAGGGCCTCAACATCCCTCCGGGACTCTCCATCCTGTTTCTCAGCAAGAGGCTCGAGGGTTATGAATATGCCCACAGAGGCTACTACTGGGATTTCGGCAGCAATCTGGACAACCTCCGGAGAGGCCAGACCCCGTTCAGCCCAGCCACATCCATCTACCTTCAGCTGAACGCGAGGCTAAGGCAGCTCAAGGCCCAGGGCGGCGAGGCGTACAACATCTCACTTGTCCGTCACAGGGCGGAGGTGTTCCGCGAGGAATGCCGCGGGTACGGCTGGACGATGCCGGCGGAAAACCCGTCCTTCGCCATCACGGCCATCCAGACGAAGGACACGACGGAACGCAGGATCTTCAGAGGTCTGATCGAGCGTTACGAGACCTTCATAATGCCGGGATCGATTCCGGGATTCTACAGGATCTCCCATCTGGGTCTCCAGACCGACGAGGAGCTCCGCACGCTGGCTGAGCGCATCCATCTGCTTGAATCAGAGGCGATTTAATCCAGAACCGCCAGATGAAGAAAGTCATAACTTACGGCACATTCGATGTGCTGCACCAGGGGCACGTCAACCTTCTGAAACGGGCGAAGGCGTTGGGAGACTGGCTGATCGTCGGTGTCACCACGGACAATTTCGACCTCGAGCGCGGAAAGATGAACACGAGGGACAGCGTGATGAAGCGTGTGCAGGCCGTGAAGGACACGGGCTACGCCGACGAGGTCATCATCGAGGAGTACAAAGGCCAGAAGATCGACGACATCCTGAAATACGGTGTGGACATCTTCGCCATCGGCTCTGACTGGGAAGGCCGTTTCGACTACCTCAAGGAGTACTGCGAAGTGGTCTATCTTCCTCGCACAGAAGGCATTTCAAGCACGATGATCCGGGAGGAGGAGGCCAACGTCAGGATCGGAATCATCGGCACGGGAAGCATCGCCTCCCGTTTCGTTCCCGAGGCCGGATTCGTCAGCGGCAACACGGTCACGGCGGCCTACAACCCCGACGCGGAGGAGTGCCGCAGGTTCTGCGCGGAAAAAGGCATAGCCACGGCGGCCTCGTCGCTGGACGGACTGCTGGCAGCCTGCGACGCCGTCTACATAGCCTCCCCGCACTACACTCATTATGAATATGCCCGCGCGGCTCTCAAGGCCGGCAAGGACGTGCTTTGCGAGACTCCGTTCGTGCTGCGCCTTCTGGAAGCCGAGGAACTCTACTCGATAGCGGAGGCGGGACACCGCACCTTGATGGTGGCCCACAAGACCGCCTACTGCCCTGCCTTCAGACATCTTGTCACGATGCTCAAGTCAGGCGTCATCGGCAAGATAGTCGACATCAACGCCTCGGTCACGACGCTCACCGACGAGACCTCCCAGAAACTGGACCACAACAAGTTCGGCGGAAGCATGAACGAGAACGCCTGCTTCCCGCTGCTGCCGATAGTCAAGCTGCTGGGCAAGGAGATCCGCAACGTCAACTTCTACTCGATAATGAAGAACGACGTGGACATGTACACCAAGGCCGTGTTCCGCTACGACAACGCCACGGCTTCGTTCCAGGTCGGGCTCGGGGCCAAGACCGAAGGGAATATGGTCATCTCCGGCACGAAGGGCTACATCTACGTCCCCGCCCCGTGGTGGAAGACCGAGTATTTCGAGCAGAGGTTCGAGGACCAGAACCAGAACCGCAAATGCTTCTTCCCGTTCATGGGCGAAGGTCTGCGGTACGAGATCAGAGAGTTCGTCTCACGGATAATGAACCAGGACAGCAGAGAATACATCCTCACCAAGGAGGAGATCCTCAAGATGACCCAGGTCCAGGAAGACTACATCAACGGCAAGAATGTCTACAAACTAAGCTGACGGTTGATGAAGAAACTCACGCTCAAGGAGCTGCAGGCTTTCGCGCTGGAAATGCTCAAGGATGTCGCCGCCTTCTGCGAGAAAAGCGGCATCAGGTACTCGCTGGGCTACGGCACCCTTCTGGGGGCCGTGCGCCACAAGGGCTTCATTCCCTGGGACGATGACATCGACGTGATGATGCCCCGAGGTGACTACGAAAGGTTCCGGCAGGAATATTCATCGGACAGGTTCAGGTTCGTCGACTGCAGGAACACTCCGGGCTGCTACATAGCTTTCGGAAGGGTCTGCGACTTTGAACGGACGGAGGCGAGGACCAGCATCCCCTGGCTGCAGGCAGGCTCGGGAGTGTGGATAGACATATTCCCGGTTGACCGCGTGCCGGACGACAGGGAACGTTTCGAGAGGATTTATGACTCGATGCTCACCCTGATGAAGTTCAATGTCGGGATACGCCGCGTCCACACGGTCACCACGAAGAAGCTGCCGGTCAGGAGCAAGATGAGGATCTGGCTTCTGAAGCACACGCATCCCAGGCTCCTCAAGCGCGATCCTGCCGACATCGTCAAGGACATGGACTTGCTCATCGGGACCGTCTCCCGTGAGGAAAGCCACCACTATTCCCAACTGTGCTGCCCGGACTACGGAGCGCTGGAGTATTATTCCGAGGAAGACATCGATGAATATGTCCGCCTTCCCTTCGAGGACGGCGAATTCCTGGTCTGGAAAGGCTACGACAGGATTCTCAGGGATTCCTACGGGGACTACCTGCAGCTTCCGCCCGAGAACAAGCGCAAGCCTCTGCAGAACTACATCTCATTCTACTGGAAAGGCTGACACCCGGCTCACTGCCCGCGGAGATACTTCGCCGTCCAGGACCTGCCGTCCTTGACAAGGTCCTCCGGAGTGCCGGCGAAGACCACCTCTCCCCCGTTGTCACCGGCCTCAGGTCCGAGGTCGATGACCCAGTCGGCGGCCCTGATGACATCCAGGTTGTGTTCTACCACGACCACGGTGTGGCCGTTCTTCAGAAGCGCGTCGAAGGCCTTCAGCAGATTCTCAACATCGTGGAAATGCAGGCCGGTGGTCGGCTCGTCGAACAGGAACATTATCCGTTTGCGTGAACCCGAAGCCTGCTCCTCGGCGTTTTTCGAAAGGAACCAGGCCAGCTTGATCCTCTGGCTCTCTCCGCCGGAAAGGGTGGACGAACTCTGGCCCAGCTTGATGTAGGAAAGCCCCACGTCCACAAGCGGCTGGAGTTTGCGGGCGATCTGCTTCGCTGCGTCCTCCTTCTGTGAGCCGAAGAAGGCTATGGCTTCCTCAACGCTCATGTTGAGGATGTCATCCACATTCTTTCCCTTGTAGCGAACCTCAAGGATGTCCGGCTTGAAACGCTTGCCGCCGCAGGCCTCGCAGACCATCGTCACGTCGGCCATGAACTGCATCGGGATGCGGACGAAACCGTCGCCCTGGCACTCCGGGCAGCGTCCCCCGTCCTGGTTGAACGAGAAGTAGGACGGAGTGTAGCCGTTGATCTTGGCGTACTGCTGGTCGGACAGAAGCTTGCGGATGTCGTCGTAGACCTTGAGATAGGTCACGGCGTTGGAGCGGGTGCTCTTCCCTATCGGGTTCTGGTCGACATATTCGACATTCTTGATCCTGTCGACATTGCCGGAAATCTTTCTGAACTGTCCCGGAAGGTCGCCTGTCTGGTTTATCATCCTGTAAAGCGCAGGATAGAGGATGTCACCCACCAGCGAGGACTTGCCGCTGCCGCTGACTCCGGAGACGACGGTCAGCACCCCAAGCGGGAACTTCACGTCGATGTTCTTCAGGTTGTTCTGCGCCGCACCTTCCACCGTCACTGAATATGTCCACGTACGTTTCTCTCTGGCGTACCTTTCTTTCCTTCCGGTCAGATACTTGAGCGTCAGAGACTTCTCTATGTCGCTCTCGGCAAGGCTTCCGTCCGCCCTGCCCTGGAAGACGATATGACCGCCGTTCACTCCGGCCCCCGGGCCGAGGTCGATCAGCAGGTCGGCCGCGCGGATGATCTCCTCGTCGTGCTCCACGACGACCAGGGTGTTGCCCAGGTCGCGGAGTTTCCTCAGCACACCGATCAGGCGGTCGGTGTCCCTCGGGTGCAGACCGATGCTCGGTTCGTCAAGGATGTACATAGAGCCGACCAGAGAGCAGCCGAGAGCTTTCACGAGGTTGATTCTCTGGCTCTCTCCGCCGGAGAGGGTGTTGCAGGCCCTGTTCAGGGTCAGGTACGACAAGCCTACATCCTTGATGTACCGCAGCCTCGTGACCACCTCCTCGATGGCCTTGCCGGCGATCGAGCGGTCATATTCAGAAAGTTCGAGGCCTTCGAGGAAGGCGAGCAGGGTGTCGATGTCCATCTCGAGCAGTTCCGCGATGGTGCGGCCGCCCACCTTGACGTAGAGCGCCTCCGGACGGAGTCTCGAGCCGTGGCAGGAGTGGCAGGTCGTGCGTCCCGAGAAGCGGTTGAGCATGAACTTGTACTGGATCTTGTAGCGGTTCGCCTCCACCCATTTGAAGAACTCGTTTATGCCGACGATCGAATTGTCGTCGCCCTCGACGCTGTGGCCCTCCCAGATGATGTCCTTGACTTTCTGCGGGAGGTTGCCGTAAGGCTCGAAGACCGGGATTCCGTAGCGCGGGGCCACCTTGACAAGATGGTCCTTGAACCAGCCCATCGACTCCCCTCTCCAGCAGGCGATCGCACCGTCGTAGATACTCTTGCTCTTGTCCGGCACCACCAGGTCCTCGCTGATGCCGATGATCTTTCCCAGACCGCCGCAGACCGGGCAGGCACCGAGAGGGCTGTTGAACGAGAAAAGGTACTCGTCCGGCTGGCGGAAGACAATCCCGTCAAGCTCGAAACGGTTGGAATATTCAGAAACCACACCTCCGTCCTTGCGCAGGATGAGGTGGCCGTCCCCCTCGCGGAAGGCGGTGTCGATGGAGGAACGCAGCCTCGTCTGCAGGTCTTCCCAATCCTGCGCCGGCCACGGAGCGCCGTCGTCCGAGAACGGCAGGCAGTCCTTGAAGACCGGGAGTCTGAGACGGTCCACCATAAGGCAGAGGCCGGAAGGATACTCACCCTTGTCCGCCCCTTTCATCACCTCCTCGATCCTGACCACCTCGCCGTCGGCGAAGAAGCGCGAATAGCCCTCCTCCTTGAGACGGAGCATCAGTTCGACCTTGTCCTCCCTCGCGTCCCATCCCAGGTCGGCGAGGATGTAGACCGTCCTCGAGCCGCCCCCCAGGATGTCGGCCATCACGTCATTGACGCCGTGGCACTTGACCTCGCCGCCGCTGACCGGTGAATATGTCCGGCCTATCCTCGCGAAGATTATGCGGAGGTAGTCGTAGATCTCCGTCGTCGTCGCCACGGTCGAGCGAGGGTTCTTGACGTTGACCTTCTGCTCGATGGCTATGGCCGGCGGAACTCCTTCGATGGACTCCACGTCAGGTTTGCTCATCCTGCCGAGGAACTGCCTCGCATAGGAGGAAAGGCTCTCGGCGAAACGTCTCTGGCCCTCCGCGAAAAGCGTGTCGAAGGCCAGCGAGGACTTGCCGGAGCCGGATATCCCGGTGACGACCACGAGTTTGTTCCTCGGGATCTCAACGGTGATGTTCTTGAGGTTGTTGACCTTAGCCCCTTTTATGATGATTTTTCCGTCTTCAGCCATAGTTAAAGCAAGCGGTTATGTCGGAGAACTCTGTTCAGAGATTATCGTTCAATAATATCGTTCAGGATCACTGGCGGACGAAGCAGCCTTGTTCCTCTCCTGTCCAGCGGTAAAGGCGCGCCCTGCAGTACTGCAGTCCGGACTCCTTGTCGCGGCCGTTCTCGGAGATGTAGAACAGGCCTCCGCCGACCGGGCAGAGTCCGGTGGAGCCGTACTTGAAACGGTAGCCCTGCACCGGCTTCTCCCTGGAGCCGACCACCGGATGCTTCGCCCTGTCATAGAGAACCCCGGCGAGAGTGCCTGAAACCGGCTTCTCAGAAGCGTCGAAGCAGAAGAGGTCGTAGTTGCCGTACACCGGCTTCTTTCCTTTGTAGACGGCGAGGAACATCATCCCGGACTCTTTGTCGTAGGCGAGGTTCTGCACGCCCCAGTTGGTGTTGCCGGTGAACACGAAGTACTTGTCAAGAGGGTTCTCCGGACCCTTGGCGTAGAAATCGCCGAATTTCACCTTGGCCGCGTACTTGTCAAGAGTCTTGAAGTCATAGCGGAGCAGGACCTGGTGGTCATTGTCGGAACGGGACTCGTCGCCGTAGATCCCGTAGGCGACATACAGGTAGTCCTTGCCGCCTTTCTTGCCGAGTTTCGGAGCGATGGTGACCCCGTCGATCCCGGAGCAGCCATAGTAATGCTCATAGTCCTTGTCGGCGAAACCTGTCAGGTGGTAATCCCTCGTGGCGTCCTTGACGCAGACGATTCTGAAGGCCTCGTTGTCCTCCGAATCCATCCCGACTCTGTCTATCTTGTCCACGTCGATGATGGCGACATAGAACATCGAACGGCCTTTGGCGAACGATGAAAGCCCGGTGCCGATCGCATCGTCCTTGCATTCAAGGGATGCGTACACCTTGCGGTTCTTCTTGTTGAATGTCATCGCGCCGAGATGTCCCTGGATCCTGTCGATGGAGCCGAGGACCTTGCCCTGGAGGTCGGTCTTTATGAAACTCGTGGTGAAGGAAAAGTACATCCGGCCGGCCTCCGCGTCAAGCGCGATGCCCTGCACGTGGTTCTTTCCACCCTCGACATAAATCTCCGTCGGCAGACTTCCGGTGTTCTGTGAATATGCCGCGGCGGCGAACGACAGCGCCAGCAGCACTAGTGTCAACTTCTTGATAATATTCATAAACTGTTATTTTCTTTTAAGGTCTTCAATCATAGCGGAGGCGACGGCTGCGGAGGCTCCTTCGCCGCCAAGGGCGTCGCGGATCTCCTGGTAGCCGGAAAGCATCGCCGAACGGTAGTCCCCGTCCTCGATCAGCCGGCGCACCTCGTTGAACACGTTGTCCGCCGTGAAATAGTACTGAAGCAGTTCCCTGAAACAGTGCCTGCCCAGGATCAGGTTTCCAAGACTGATGAACTTTATCTTGATTATGCCCTTCGCGATCAGGAAATTGATGGCCGCGCCCTTGTACGCCACCACCTGCGGAGTCCCGATCAAGGCGCATTCCAGCGAAGCCGTGCCGGAGTTGACCACAGCGGCGCGGGAATGGCGCATCACGGCGTAACTCTGCCCGAAGACCACTTCGACATAGTCACGGTCCCCGATGTACTTGGAATAATCCTCCATCGAACGGGACGGAGCGGCGGCCACCACGAAGCGGTAGTCTGAATATCCCGGAGCGGCGTGCAGCTTGTCTGCGAACTCCATGAAGGTAGGCATCATCGAGCTGACCTCCCCGGACCTCGAGCCGGCCAGCAAGGCGATCATCGGCTTGTCCGGCAGCCCTGTCTTGGCGAGGAACTCCTCGCGGGTCTCCTTGAAAGCCGCCGAATTGTCGATGGCGTCGATCAGGGGATTGCCCTTGTAGATGAAATCCACCCCTTTACGAGTGAAATACTCGATCTCGAACGGGAAGACTATGAACAACTTGTCCACATATGCCTTCAGTTTCTTGACCCTGCTCTCCCTCGAGGCCCAGACCTTCGGGGCGATGTAGTAGTAGACCTTGAACCCGGCCTTGTGGGCGAACTCCGCCACACGGAAATTGAAGCCCGGGTAGTCGATCAGGACCACCACGTCCGGCTTCCAGCGGACTATGTCCTCGGTGCAGTCCTTGAACCGTCCGGCGAAGGCCCTTGCGTGGAGGATGATCTGCGTGAAGCCGATCACAGCCCCTTCATTGTAGTCCTTGACCAGTCCGGTGCCGCTCTGGTGCGACCTGTACACCTCGTCCATAAGGCCGCCGCCCCAGAACCGGATGTCCGCTTCCGGGTCCTCGGCGTAAAGTCCTCTCATCAGGTTCGACCCGTGAAGGTCGCCCGACGCTTCTCCTGCGATAATATAGTAGCGCATCGTCTAGAAATCAATATTGAATCCGGAGTCGTCCAGACGGGCGATCTCCTCCTTGTCCGTGTTGTCTATGTTGTGGGCCACGATGGTGATGTAGCCCTGGGCGAGAAGATGATGGTCCGCCTTGTTGTCGCCGGCCGGAGAATCGTCCACGAAATCGCCTACCATCATATAGAGCCTCTCCCCTTCCTCGGCCTTCGGGGTGGAAGTCTGGCCGAGATCCTCCGGCTTCATCCCCTTGCGGGCGAGAAGGTCCGTGTCCCAGAGCCTGAACTCCTTCTCCCAATGGCCGAAGCCCTGGCGGGCGACCCTGACACCCTTCACCTGCGAGGCCGTCACCTCAGGGAAATTGATGTTGTAGAAAACACCTTTCCTGCGGGGCGCGGACTCAAGGATCTTTCTGAATATTCCCGGAAAGAATTTTTCCACGACGGTGAAATCCGCATCCAGACGGAAGGTGTCGAGCGACACCCCGATCCCCAATATTCCGTTGAGAGCAGCCTCCTCGGCCGCTCCGAGAGTGCCGGAATAGTTCGCCGCGGTCGCCGCGTTCGAGCCGTGGTTGACCCCGCAGACCACCACGTCAGGCTTGCCGCCGGGCCACTCCATCTCGTCAAGACCGTACTTCACGCAGCTTGACGGAGTCGCGTCAAGGTAGGACCACTTCACTCCGTCCTCGGTCGGCAGCTCCTTGTAGGCCAGAGCCTTGCAGCCCATCGAGACCGCCATCGACATCCCCGACTGATGGAATTTCGGGGCCACGACAGTGACACTGCCAAACTGACGCATCATCCCGACAAGGGAGCGGAGCCCCCCGGCCCGGTAACCATCGTCATTTGTCAGCAATATGTTCAGTCCAGCATCATTATTCAGCATATCATTAACATTTTAACTGACAAATATATTAAATTCCGCAAATTTTTAATAATTTTGCATCGCTTTTGCAGTGAAAGGCTGCGGTTGATTTAGTAGTGAAAAGTATTAACAACTTATTTAATATCTATTAAAATGGTAAAACTTGGTATTAACGGATTCGGCCGTATCGGTCGTATGGTTTTCCGTGCAGCAGTTGAGAATTTCTCAAATGACATCGAGGTCGTAGGTATCAATGACCTTCTCGACCCGGAGTATCTCGCCTACATGCTCAAGTACGATTCAGTACACGGAGCTTTCAAGGGCGACGTTAAAGTTGAGGACGGACAGCTTGTAGTAAACGGCAAGAAGATCCGCGTCACCGCTGAGATGGATCCGGCAAACCTTAAGTGGAACGAGGTCGCCGCTGACGTCGTTGTAGAGTCAACCGGTTTCTTCCTCACCGACGAGACCGCCCGCAAGCACATCCAGGCCGGCGCTAAGAAGGTCATCATGTCAGCTCCTTCAAAGGACGCCACCCCAATGTTCGTCTATGGTGTGAACCACAAGACCTACGCTGGACAGGACATCATCTCCAACGCTTCCTGCACCACCAACTGCCTTGCTCCTATCACCAAGGTGCTCAACGACAAGTTCGGTGTCAAGAGAGGCCTTATGACAACTGTTC
>CAVJKE010000035.1:0-10968 GCA_963649695.1 bacterium | reverse complement strand
AAGACGGGGGGCCGAATTTCGGCCCCCCCTGATTTTATTTGTTTGTAATGGAATATGTCATTATTTTATTTGAAGATGATTTTATCTTTATCCCGATTAAAGAACCGGACGAGTAGGTATATTCAATAGAATATGTAATGGTTTTGTCTTCATCTTGATACTTGACAGATACTGGAAGTCTCTTGCTGCTATTTCCCATTAGGCCTGCTGCTTTCCATTCCCTATTATCGCCAGGCCAATACCAAAGAACTGTGGGGTCACAGTTAGAACCATAGTAAGGATTTGAATTTTCGCCATATGTGAAATTATATTCGGCATATATGGGAGAGTCGCTATATTGTTTTGTGATTTTATCAAGACAAGAGTCTTTCCATGTATAATTAGTGTATATTATATCAGAGCCACGGCGGTACTCTTCAAGCGTTAAGAAACCATTTTCGTATTCATAGTAATGCTCTCTATAGCCGGAAGATATCATTTCCATCCACCGGTCAATGCATCCGTTTAGAAACACTAACGCTATATCATTTTCAGAATTACTACTAATAACATCACTTCCGATTTTATCTTCACTCGATATTGTTTCAGTTAGCACTGAGCCTAAATATGAATACGAGTGTTTTGAACTTGTCTCAATATTAAGCTCATCCCCCAGATTCTCCGTCCATGTATATGTATATTGAAGAATCTTACCATCTTGACCATATGAGAATGACCATTCCCCGTCATTACTTTTCACCACAATTGATTGGAATTGTGTGTGCTGTTGTTGATTGTCAGTGTTTTCCGTCTCTTTGATCGGTTGTTCCACTGAACCGTTGTCAGAGTCCAGAGATGTTTTGTCACATGCACATATCAAAAGTATACATGCGAATACATAAAAAGCTTTTTTCATGTTTGAAAGAAACTAATAATGCGCTCCATCCGGCTCCAGGACAAAGCATTTAATACACAAAAGTGTGGAGCCGTTTTCGTAACTCCATTCTGAACGTTCTGGACGGACGCAAGGCAAGAAGAAACAATCGTACTCCACACTCGTCTGTATGGAGCACGATAGCATAAGAAGTCTATCTATGACATAACTAAAGACGAGCGGAATGTTATTGTCGATCCCTTACCTTATGAAAATTGTCCAGATTTTCAGAATAGGAAAACAAAAAACACTTTCGCTAAAATATGTGATGTCAGTAAGAACTGACGTTGCAAAGTTACTAATTTCCGGGTTAACCCGTAAAAGACTCCCGAGTTATTTTTAAGAAATAAACAATTCTGTCAAATACTTATAGTTATTGACAATTTTGTCTTTGGCGAACACGTATCACGGAAGCCTTGTAGCGGTCTGCGTGGAGCGCATCTGCACAGCTATCCATAATCCAAGGAAGCGGTTCTCAACCCTGTAGACATCTCCCGTCTTAGTAATCAGACCGAACTCGAGGAGTTTCTTTGCGGCCGCCTGTACTGAACTTGCAGAAGCAAGCCTGTGTCTTTTTATGAACGCTGCGGACGTGACGGACTTCACTTCACCCTCGGCCGCGACGGCATACAGGAACTCTTTCTGTTTTTCTGTAATCATCGAGAGTCTCTCCCGGAACGTGGTGTCATAGCTCTCCAGAATTGAGTGAAGGGCGGTGTTGACGGTGTCAGACGTGCAGGTCTGACCCTTTGCGGTGTCGGTGAAAGCCTCGTTGAACACTTTCTGTATGTAGAAGGTGTGTCCGGAGAAGAAGTCGTAGACTTTCTCAGCGCAGCCGGAGGCTATGTCCTTGCCGGATTTTCTGAAATTCTCAGCGATGAAGGGTATGTATGACTCTTTCGGGATGGCGTTCAACTCCAGCATATCGGCGCTTTGGTAGAAAGGGCGGTTCTCGGAGAGGAACATCTCCTGCATCATATGCCGCTCGCTTCCGGCATAGATGAAGTTGCAGTTGGCCGATTTCTGAATATAGCCACGTAGAAGCGCCTCCGTATTCTTCTCGGGATATTTCGCCACCTGCTGGAATTCGTCTATGGTGACGATGCACGGCTTGTCGGCCCCTTCAAGATAACTGAATATGTCATCAAGGAGAAAGTCAGGGCGCTCGATGTCTCCCAGCTCAAGACTGAAGGACGGCTGCCCCGTCACGCTGTCCAGAGAGAATTTCCCGCGTATGGATTTGAGCGCCTGCAGGAATATCCCTGCAATCCTCTCTCCACGCGGCTGGAGCGTATTGTAGATCTCCTTTCCTAGGACGTACACGAACTCCCTCAGGCTGGAGGTGTGCAGTATGTCGATAAAGAATGTGTAATAGTTTCCCTTTATCTCAGGCAGGTCATAGCAGAAGCGCACAAGCCCCGTCTTTCCCATTCTTCTGGGAGAGATGAGGACCAGGTTGTTCCCGTTCGTCACTGATTTGACGAGCCTTGCGGACTCGGCTTTCCGGTCGCAGAAGTATTCTGGGTCTATTCTTCCCGAAACGATGAAAGGGTTTGTCGTCTTTGCCATATCAGTCAAATTTTGGCAAAGATAATTATTCGAAATGAATTATTCAAATTAAATAATTTAATCTAAATAAAAAAGAGAACCTTACCGGCTCTCTTTTTCGTTTCTGTGAAGGTCCTTGTTACTCCATCTCGGCGAAGGACACCATTATCCTTTTCTTGTAACCGTCCATATTCTAATGTCTTAACTGCGCGAAAATAATGTTTATTCTGATTCGTTGCCGTGTTCCTTTATGACGGCGAGCAGGTCATTGACGTTCATCCACACTCATTTTATTGATCTTTTCTACATTATGGCAGCAGACCATAAGCGTATCCGTTTCAATTTTAGGCAAATATAACATTATTTGTAAAAAGTCGGGGCGGAAATCAGCCAAAATCTGCTAAAAGTCGGGGCTGAAGCCTACCACGGCAGGAAACGTCGCAGGAGAGTGACAACCGGCTGCTGCGGAGTTGCAAAAGTGGCGAGTTATCGCGATATTTGGGAGATAAATGGAATGATCAAGATATGAGCCGATTTGACACCTGCTTTTTCGAGAGATATGCGAGAATCTCGCTGGAGACGCTTCTGGACAAGAGTTTCGCCGGGCTGATCAACAAGGACAGGCCGGACCTGCAGAGTCCGGACGGGGTGACTCTGGGCATAGAGGTGACCAGGGCGATGCCCGAGAGCAAGGAGGCGGCGGAGTCGCTGCTCAAGGGAATGGCCGGGGCGGCGCCGGCCGCCGAGACCGTTGAAGACCAGGAGGATCTGGACGACATCCTGTCCTACGGCTACGGCTACGGACTTCAGGACGGGCGCTACATCGGAACCAAGGAATATTCATACTGGTCGATGGCGCTTCCGATGCGGCGGATCATTGAGAGCAAGGTGCGGAAGGCAGGCGACGGCTTCTACGGATCGTTCAAGTCTCTTGACCTGTACGTCTTCTGCAACGACAGGCTCAACGGAATCGAAGTTATGGACATACTCCGCTACACGATGAGCCTGCAGGAGAACCAGACCACGAAGTACGGCTGCCTCTATCTCTCTGAAATCAACGGACTTAATGTCTGCAATCTTGCGGACGGCATCTCGGACGCCTACCGGACCGCGGTCTACCCTATTCCGCGCGAACTTCGCAAAGAATTCTTTTTCAAGGCGTTGCAGACAATCTGACAAATTTGCCCCCGGAATGCTTGCACATTACCGGGATTTGTCATACTTTTGCATCGACAATTTTGTCGAACAAGATTGTTTAACAAAGAAGTTTGACAATTCTGTTCAAAAGAAGGACAAGCAGACGAAGAGAACTGAAGAGAGTGAAAGGGCTGGTGTCCAAGCACTCAAGACAAAGTATAACGTAAACATATTCATTTATGGCAGAGGAAATTACAGACACGGCGGAGAGGATCCTGAAAGCGGCAGAGGACGAGTTTCTGGAAAAAGGATACGGCAACGCGAAGATGATGTCCATCGCCGAGAGGGCCGGGGTCAGCCACTCGATGCTCCACTACTACTACAGGTCCAAGGAGAACCTTTTCGAGAAGTTCTTCGACAGCAAGATCAAGGTCATCGCCGGCATTCTCAAGGGCATCCGCGAGAAAGGGCTGACCATCGAGGACACGATCAAGGAACTGGTGTTCAACCAATTCGAAATCATCAGGGCGGACGACCGTTTCGCCTGGTTCATAGTGAACGAGGTGCTGCCGAACCCGAAGAACCTGGAGAAAGTCATCGAGATGGTCAAGCCTACCTTGAACGAATATTTCGCTGGATTCAATGAATACCTGCAGGAGAACGTCAAGGCCGGGAAGATCCGCAAGATCGACCTGCCGAACCTTGCGTTCGACATCATAGGGATGAACCTTTCCTCATTCTTCGCGATTCCTGTCATCAAAAGGCTGAATCCTGAAACGGACATCGACAAGTACCTCGAGGAGAGGAAGAAGAGCAACGCAGAACTGATTGTGGCGGCGTTAAGACCCTGAAAGTCACCACATAAGAATCTTTGAAGAAGGAATATAAAAACTACAACCTCCATGAAAAGAACCATCAAAGCAGCCGTCACGCTGATTATGATCGCTTTCCCGGCAGCAGCCCAAGAGACTGTGCCGACGAACACGGCCGGGGCGGAAACGGCTGAAGAAAATCCTGCCTCCGCAGACATATCCCCTACCCCGGCGGCGGCGCGGTCCGTGACGCTTGAGGAATGTTACGAAGCGGCGGAAAAGAACTATCCGCTGACTCGGCAGTACGGACTGATCGAGAAATCCAGGGACTACACCCTCTCGAACGCCACGAAATCCTGGCTGCCACAGGTCACGGTTTCGGCCAAGGCCAGCTGGCAGTCGGATGTTACAAAGGTCACCTTCGACCAGGAAAAACTCGCCCAGACGGGCCTCACGCAGATGATAGACCCGGAGTCGCTCAAAGGGCTGATCCCGCAGATGGCCAAAGACCAGTACGGAGTCAGCGTGGATGTCACCCAGACGATCTGGGACGGCGGCGCTGTAAAGGCCGGCAAGGACGCTGCCACAAGCCAGGCGGAGGCCGAAACCAAAAACATCGAAGCCAGCCTGTACGGTCTGCGGGAGAAAGTCAACGAGCTTTTCTTCGGCATCATCCTCATCCAGACCAACATAGAAAGCTGCAGGATAATGCTTGACAATCTTGAGACGACATATTCAAGCGTCAAGTCCTACCTCGACAACGGGGTGGCGAGCCAGGTTGACCTGGACGCGGTCAGGATCCAGCAGCTGAAGACGAGACAGGAGATCCTCAACCTTGAAAACAGCAGAAAAGCCTATGTCAGAATGCTTTCGTTGCTGACGGGGATGAATATGGACGAAGACGCGGAGTTCATCAAGCCGGAGCGTCTCCTGACAGGAGGTTCGGAAGTCAGGAGGCCGGAACTCGCGATGTACGAGGCTCAACTTAAAGCCATCGAGTCCAAAGGCAGAATGATCACCGCGGGACTCACACCTAAATTCGGTCTCTACGTCAGCGGCGGCTACGGAAGGCCGGGACTGAATATGCTTTCGGATGAATTCAAGCCTTACGTGACGGCGGGCCTCAGGATGACCTGGAACATCGGGAACTTCTACACAAAGAGAAACGACCTCAACCTGCTTGAGACCCAGAAGGCCGGCATCGAGACGCAAAGGCGGATCTTCCTTCTGAACAACGACATCTCCACCAGCGGGAAGGACAGCGAGATCGAGACCTTGAGCGGGCAGCTTGAATATGACGATGAGATCATAGCCCTGCGCCGCAGCGTGCAGGCAGCCAACGAGGCCAGGATGGCGGAAGGCACGATCTCCGGATCCGAACTCGTGGGATATATGAACGACACTCTGCTCGCCGAGCAGGAGAAAGCCGGACACGAAGTGCGGATGCTGCTTGCGATGTACAATCTTAAATATTTAACGAACAATTAATTACGAATATTATGGAAAGAATTTGCAGATATATTCAGGTTGTGGCGCTGGCGCTTGCCGTCACGGCCTGCGGCGACAGGAACAAGAGCCACGACGCCTCAGGCGTTTTTGAATCCACAGAGGTCACGGTCTCCGCTGAAGGCAGCGGCAAGATCCTCCGCCTGGAGGTCCAGGAAGGCGACAGGCTTGATTCAGGAGCGGTCATCGGCTGCATAGACACCGTGCAGCTGCACCTTGCCAAAGAACAGTCGCTGGCCAGCCTCAGGGCGGTCGGGAGCGGACATTACGATGTCTCCAAGCAGATAGCTTCTCTGGAGCAGCAGCTCGCGAAGCAGCGCAGGGAACTTGACAGGTTCACGAAACTGGCCGACGCCGGAGCGTCCAACCGCAAGCAGGTCGAGGACATCGAGGCCCAGATCGCCGTGCTTGAAAAGCAGCTTGCGGCCCAGAAGGAGACACTGCAAAACGCCAACAAGGGCATCTCCGGCCAGGCCGACGCACTGGAAGCTCAGATAGCCCAGCTGGAGGACAGGATCAGCAAGTGCGTGATCGTCAGCCCGGTGACGGGTACGGTTCTGGCCAAATACGCCGAGGCCGGGGAGCTTGCGGCCCAGGGACGGGCGCTCTTCAAGGTCGCCGACCTTGACCAGATCCGCCTGCGCGCCTACATCACAGCGGATCAGTTGACGGGCCTACGGCTCGGGCAGAGCGTGAAGGTCTACGCCGACCAGGGCAAGTCGGGCAAGAAGGAATATGCCGGAAGACTTGTCTGGATTTCGGACAAGGCAGAGTTCACGCCGAAGACCATCCAGACCAGGGACGAGAGGTCGAACCTTGTCTACGCCGTCAAGATCGCCGTGGAGAACGACGGCCTGATCAAGTTAGGAATGTACGGCGACGTCAAATTCCAGTAAGCGATGTCTGCCTGTTCATCAGCCTGCCCTTCCGGCAGGATAGCGGTGAGGGCCGAGGGGCTTGTGAAATCCTTCGGCGAGGTGAAAGCCGTGGACGGAGTCTCGTTCGAGGCCGCCGCCGGAGAGACCTTCGGCATCATCGGGCCGGACGGAGCCGGCAAGACCACCCTTTTCAGACTCCTGACCTCCTTGCTCATTCCGGACGGAGGCAGGGCCGAGGTCGAGGGGCTGGACACGGTCAAGGACTACAAGGCTCTCAGGAGAATCATCGGTTATATGCCCGGGAAATTCTCTCTGTACCAGGACCTCAGCGTGGAGGAGAACCTGAACTTCTTCGCCACCATCTACGGGACCTCGGTGGACGCCAACAGGGCGCAGATCGAGGAGATATATTCACAGATAGAACCTTTCAAGGACCGCAGGGCGGGGAAACTCTCCGGAGGAATGAAGCAGAAACTGGCTCTCTGCTGCTCCCTTGTCCACAAGCCGAAGGTTCTGTTCCTCGACGAGCCGACGACGGGCGTCGACCCAGTGTCCAGAAAGGAGTTCTGGGACATGCTCGGCAGACTCAAGAAGGACGGAATCACGATCCTCGTCTCGACTCCGTATATGGACGAGGCCGGCAGATGCGACAGGATAGCCTTTGTCAGAGAGGGCAGGTTCCTGACCATCGACAGCCCGGCGGGGATAGTGGCACGGTTCCCGGACAGGCTCTATGCCGTGCGTTCCGACCGGATGCACTCGCTCCTTGGAGACGTGCGGGAATATTCAAAGACCCTCCGCGCCTTTTCGTTCGGGGAGTCGGTCCATCTCACCGCTTCGGAAAGGCTTGACGGCGGAGAGATAGAAGCTTTCCTGCAGGGGAAAGGTCACAACAGCGTGACGGTAAAGGAGATAAACCCCTCGGTAGAGGACTGTTTTATGGGAATATGATGGAAGAGGACACTGTGATCCGGACCGAGAATCTTACGAAGCGGTTCGGGACGTTCACCGCGGTGGACAACATAAGTTTCGAGGTGGGGCGAGGAGAGATCTTCGGCTTCCTCGGGGCCAACGGAGCCGGAAAGACGACGGCGATGAGGATGCTCTGCGGACTCAGCCAGCCGACATCCGGGACCGGCGTCGTGGCCGGCTACGACATAGCCAGGGAACACGAGCAGGTCAAGAAGCACATAGGCTACATGAGCCAGAAGTTCTCCCTCTATGATGACCTGACCGTCAAGGAGAACCTCAAGCTTTTCGGGGGCATCTACGGGATGGACAGGAAAACCATAGCGGAGAAGACCGACGCCCTGCTCTCCGGACTGGATTTTTCGGCGGAAAGCGGCACGATGGTGCGCGACCTGCCTCTCGGCTGGAAGCAGAGACTGGCGTTTTCAGTGTCGATATTCCACAGGCCGGAGATTGTCTTTCTTGACGAGCCGACCGGAGGGGTCGACCCTGTGGCCAGAAGGCAGTTCTGGGAGATGATCTACAAGGCGGCCGATGAGGGGATCACAATATTCGTGACCACCCACTATATGGATGAGGCTGAATATTGCGACAGGGTGTCGATAATGGTGGACGGCAGGATCAAGGCTCTGGACTCCCCTGCCGCGCTCAAGGAGTCCTTCGGGGCGGCGGATATGGATGAAGTGTTCCGTTTCCTCGCCCGCGGCGCGAAAAGAAAAGGAGATTGATCATGACGGCTTTCGGATCATTCATAAAAAAAGAGTTCCTTCACATACTGAGGGACAAGCTGACGCTGCTGATAGTGGTCGGGATGCCGGTCGCTCAGCTGCTGCTCTTCGGCTACGCCATCACCACCGAGGTCAGAAACGCCGAGATCGCCGTCTATGACCCAGTCAACGACGCGCTTACCAAAAGGATCATCGAGCGCCTGGACGCCAGCAAGTACTTCAACGTCGGCGAACGCATCACCAGCACCGACAGGATAGACAGGGTGTTCCGCGAAGGACGGACAAGCCTCGTGGTCGTGTTCAGCGACGGATTCTCCGGCGACCTTCTCAACGGAGACGCCTCCGTCCAGCTGATAGCCGACGGCACCGACCCCAACCAGGCATCTATGATAACGGCCTACGCCGGCAGCATCCTGTCGTCCGTGGCGCAGGAACTGGCTGAGGAAAGCGGAGTCCGCCGGGCCACGGTGACCCCTGTCGTCAGAATGCTCTACAACCCTCAGGGCAAGAGCGCCTACAACTTCGTCCCCGGCGTGATGGGTATGATCCTGATGATGATCTGCGCGATGATGACCGCGATCGCCATCGCCAAGGAAAAGGAGACGGGAACGATGGAGGTGCTGCTCACCTCCCCTGTCAAGCCTCTTCTCATCATCATAGCCAAGGCTATCCCCTACCTCGTCCTCTCGATTTTCCTGCTGGCCCTGGTCCTGGTCTGCGCCGTGTTCGTGATGGGAGTGCCGATCGCCGGCAACTTCCTCGCCCTCTGCGGAGTCTCAGTGCTGTTCCTCGCCTGCAACCTCTTCCTCGGACTGCTGATCTCCACGCTCGTGAACACCCAGATGGCAGCGATGATCGCCTCCGGAATGGGGCTGATGCTGCCGACGATGCTCCTGTCCGGCCTGATCTTCCCGATCGAGAGTATGCCTGCCGCCCTGCAATGGCTGTCGACCGTCGTTCCCGCCCGCTGGTACATCCAGGCCATCAGGATGATCATGATCCAGGGTTCGCCGGTGGCCTGCATAATGCCTGAAGTCGGAATCCTCAGCCTGATGGCCATCGTGTTCATCGCCATAAGCCTGGGCAATTTCAAGACAAGGTTGTCGTAAAACTTGAATGTTATGCTTTCATTTCTGATAGAAAAAGAATTCAAGCAGATGTTCCGGAATCCTATCATTCCGAAGATGCTTGTCGCCCTGCCACTGATGGCGATGCTCGTGTTCCCTTGGGCCGCCAACCAAGAGGTCAAGAATGTCCGGGTGGACATCGTGGACAATGACCACAGCAGCCTCTCGGAGAAGATTTCGGCGGAGATCGCCGCTTCGGCCTTCTTCAACGTCAGCGGCACCTCCGGGACCTACACCGAGGCGCTGGACAAAGTGGACTCCGACGACGCGGACATGATATTCAACATCCCTCAGGACTTTGAAAAATGCCTCGTCAACGGGGAGGCCGCTCCCCTGGTGGTGGCCACGAACGCGGTGAACGGAACCAAAGGCACCCTCGGGGCCTCCTACCTCGTCTCGATGATCTCCGGATCCTCCGTTTTCAATGAATATTCAGAAAAAGCCGCCGGGGCGGCGGTAGCGGCGGCTCAAAGCGGCCTTGAATATTCAGAAAACACCTCCGCACCGGACGTAGCGGCGGCTGCAGTGAATATTCCGTCATTCTCCGTCACCACGCAGTACCGGTTCAACCCGTCGCTGGACTACAAGGTCTTTATGGTGCCGGCGCTGATCGTGCTGCTCCTGACGCTGGTCTGCGGTTTCCTTCCGGCGCTGAACATCGTGGGAGAGAAAGAGGCCGGCACGATCGAGCAGATCAACGTCTCGCCTGTGGGCAAGTTCCAGTTCATCCTGGCCAAACTCATCCCTCTCTGGATTCTCGGCTTCCTGATAATGGCCTTCGGCCTGGTCATCGCGAGGCTGGTCTATGGAATCGTGCCGGAGGGCAGTCTGGGGACGCTTCTGCTGTTCTCCTCTGTCTATGTGCTGGTAGTGTCAGGTTCCGGACTGATTGTGTCGAACTACGCCTCGACCCTGCAGCAGGCTATGTTCGTCAACTACTTCTTCATAATGATTTTCTTCCTGATGGGCGGAATGTTCACTCCGGTCGCCAGCATGCCGGAATGGGCGCAGGTCATCGCCGCTCTCAATCCGCTGAAATACTTCATCGAAGTGATGAGGCTTGTCTATCTGAAAGGCAGCACGTTCATCGACATGGTCCCGCAGTTCCTGACTCTCTGCGGCTTCGCCCTCGTCTTCGGCCTCTGCGCAGTCGTCACCTACAGGAAGTCCAGCTAGACGGCCAACTACAACGGTCAGACATAAAACAGAGGGAGTCTCCGCTCCGGATTTTGTCAATGTGCGAAATCCAGGTCAGAGACTCCCTCGTTTCAGATAAAGGTTTTTAAGTTTCGCAAGTGCGAAACACCTTATTTCCCGTCACGATAGTGACGGAGCAAGTCCCTCCCCCGA
>CAVJKE010000034.1:0-10980 GCA_963649695.1 bacterium | reverse complement strand
TCCTTATCGAGTTCATCAAGGAGCCGCAGGTGGAGTTCGAGAACTCGATGGCTCTGGACATGGGACAGCTTCTGAGCATCCCGTTCGTGCTTCTGGGAGCAGGTCTGCTGGCATATTCATTAAAGAAGAAGATTCCTGCGAGGGCGGTTCCGCCTGCTTCCGGTCCGAAGAAGCCAGAACCTACGCATTACGCCAAAAGTTTGAGTGACAACAAGTAAGGAATGATCAAAGCGATATTTTTCGACATAGACGGCACACTGGTGAGTTTCAAGACCCACCGGATGTCCGACAATCTTAAGAAAAGACTTCACGAGCTTCAGGCCAAGGGCGTGAAGCTTTTTGTTTCGACCGGTCGCTCGAGGCTGATAATCAATAATCTGGATGATTTCCCGTTCGATGGCTATGTGGCGATGAACGGGGCGGAGACGACTCTCGGCGGCGAGGTCATCGACAGCCATCCGCTTCCGAAGGCCGCCGCGGTCAAAGTGGCTGACCTCGCGTCGCGGCTCAACGTCTCCTGCTGGATTTTCGGCGAGACCGCCGCGGGCATCAACTTCGAAAGTCCGCACAGCAGGGAGATGTCCGCCAGCCTGCAGCTTTTCCCGGACCATTTCTACGATCTCCGCGAAATTGTGGAGGAGCAGAAGGTCTATGAATATACCATATACCTCACCGAGGAGGAGGAACGCAAGTACCTGTATCCGGTCATCGAGGGCACCTGCTACACCCGCTGGCATCCGTATTTCCTGGACATCGTGCCGGAAGGCCTGTCCAAGTCCTACGGAGCGTCAAAAATCCTCGAAAGGCTCGGCCTCACACGCGAGGAGTGCATGGCTTTCGGCGACGGCGGCAATGATATTCCTTTAATTGAATATGCCGGTGTGGGCGTCGCTATGGGCAACGCCGCTCCTGATGTGAAGGCGGTGGCCGACTATGTCACTGACAGCGTCGATGACGACGGGATCGTGACAGCCCTCCAGCATTTCGTGGTGCTGTAGGGCGGCTTCCGGACCGCAGGAAGCGGCTTCCCGGGAGTTTGAATTTTTTTCAGGATTTCCGAGGCGATTTGCATGGCATTTGCAGAGAGCCGTGCGCTTTGTTTTTTCCGGCGAGGCGCTGGATTCTTTGTTTTGACGCTGAAAGAGTTCCCGAAGGAGCAAAACAAAGCGTGAAATTGTAATTTTTTTCAGGTTAGTTATATGACAAAAACTTTCAAGTGTATCCTTATGGCCGCCGCGGCCTTGTCGCTGGCCGCACCGGTGAAGGCCCAGTACAGGAACGACACGATTCCGGCGGAGTCCGCCAAGGACACGTCTCTGGTGACCATCTCCCTGGACGACGCCCTCAAGATCGCCCTTAGCGAGAATGTGTCCGTCAAGGTGGCGGATAAGGAGATCCAGCGTTACGAGTATGCGAAGAAAGGCACCTATGCCTCCCTGTTCCCGCAGATCGACGCTTCCGGATCCTACCAGCGTACCATCAAGAAACAGGTGATGTATATGGACAGCGATTCTGATGAAGAAGGAGGAACGAGCAGCATGTTCAGTTCGCTCCTTCCTTATTTTTCAAGGATAAACGAACTTTCCACGGCCGCCGGAATGGGGCCAGTGCAGACGGGAGATGACAGTTCTTCCAGCTCGGCTTCCAGCGGCGGCTTTTCCGTAGGCCGTTGGAACACCTACACCTACGGTGTGTCGGCCTCGATGCCTCTGGTCAACTTCCAGCTTTGGGAGAGCATCAAGATCTCCGGCCAGAGCGTGGATCTCGCCGTCGAGAAGGCCAGGTCCTCGAGACTCGACATGGTGACCCAGGTCAAGCAGGCCTACTACGCCGTGCTTCTCGCCAAGGAGGCCTTCAAGGTCTACAAGGATGTCTACGAGAACGCCGTCGAGAACTTCGCCCAGACGGAGAAACGCTACAACGCCCAGAAGGCTTCCGAGCTTGAGTACACAAGGGCCAAGTCCACTGTCGCCTCGGCTATTCCTAACGTCTACAACGCCGAGAGTTCGGTCGTTCTGGCTCTGTGGCAGCTCAAGGCTGTGATGGGAGTCGACCTCGACAGGAACATCGACGTGTCCGGCACTCTGGAAGACTATTCGCACGAGATGTTCAGGGATGTCAACGAGAACCAGGATCCGTCTCTTGAGTACAACACCACCATCCGCCAGCTGGCCATCCAGGCGGAGCAGCTCGCCTCCACCATCAAGATGCAGAAGGCCGCCTACCTGCCTTCGCTCGCGGCAAGCTTCTCCTACAGCATGATCGCGATGACCAATGACTTCAAGTTCAGCCAGTACCAGTGGTCTCCATATTCCTATGCCGGAATCAGCCTTTCGATTCCTATTTTCTCCGGCGGGAAGCGTCTGAACGATGTACGCCAGGCGAAGGTGCAGGCCGCCGAGCTTGACCTCCAGCGTATCGACACCGAGAGGCAGCTCAAAATCTCCATCCGCCAGTACCTCAACACGATGGAGACGAACATGAACAGCTACACGGCCGCCACCGAGGCTGTCGCCCTGGCCCAGAAGGCCTACGACATCGCCGCCAAGTCCTACAAGGTCGGGAAAAGCACGATCACTGAACTCAACGACGCGCAGCTGACCCTCACGCAGGCCTGCCTCAACCAGTCGCAGGCTGTCTACAACTTCATCGTCGCCAAGTCCAATCTGGAGCAGACCATCGGCTGCGACTTCATCGATGAGAACGGCGACACTGACCTTGAGAATAAGTAATTGAAAAATAAGATTTTATGAATATGAATAAGATTATCAGAACTATGGTTTTCGCTGGAGCGGCCACGCTCCTCGTCGCCTGTGGCGGCGGCAAGAAAGCCGACAAGGCGGCCGCCGCGCAGGTGACCGAAGACAGGGCCACGCTTGTTGACACCGCTGTGGCACGCACACAGGAAGTGCCGCAGACGGAAACATATTCATCTACCGTCCAGGCCTTCGCGGTGAACAACATCGCCCCGCAGACCGCCGGCAGAATCACATCCATCAAGGTCGATGTCGGCAACTATGTCGAGAAAGGCCAGATCCTGGCCACGATGGACGCCTCGCAACTTGACCAGGCAAAGCTTAAACTCGTGAATGACTCGACGGAACTCAGCCGTCTCAAGAGCCTCTACGACGAGGGCGGAGTGTCGAAATCTGACTACGACGCTTCCGAGATGGCTTACAAGGTGAGCCGCAGGTCCTATAACAACCTGCTGGAGAACACCGTCCTCCGCGCCCCGATCAGCGGCGTGGTGACAGCCAGGAACTACGACCAGGGTGACCTCTACAGCGGCCAGCCTATCTATGTCGTCCAGCAGATCACTCCGGTGAAGCTGCTTGTGGGCATCTCCGAGACCGACTACACCAAGGTGAAGAAGGGCGACCAGGTCGAGATCACCGCCGACGCCATCCCGGGAAGGACTTTCACCGGCAAGGTCAACAAGGTTTATCCTACGATCGACGCGGCCAGCCACACCTTCACAACCGAGGTGCTTGTGACCAATTCCGACAGGGTTCTCCGTCCGGGAATGTTCACAAGGGTGACCGTCAGGTTCGGAGTCAACAACAGCGTCGTCGTTCCTGACGAGGCTGTCAGCAAGATGCAGGGCTCCGGCCAGAGGTGCGTCTATGTCGTGAAATCCGACAACACCGTCGAACTGACCATCGTCACCATCGGCCGCCACTTCGACAAGTACTATGAGATCCTCAGCGGCCTTTCCGACGGCGACACTGTCGTGACGAAGGGAAGCTCCAGCCTGAAGGACGGCTCAAAGATCGAGGTGTCGCAGAACAAATAAAGACCTGACACTATGAGCATTTACAGAACAGCGGTGAAGAATCCGGTCACGACGGCCCTGGTGTTCATGGCCTTCGCGATCTTCGGTATCTTTTCACTGATGAACACATCGCTGGCGAACTATCCTGATTTCGACGCGAACGTCGTGATGGTGATGTCCACCTACCAGGGAGCCAGCGCGTCCGACATCGAGACCAACCTTACCAAGGTTCTCGAGAACACCCTCAACGGTGTCGCCGACCTGAAGGACATGACGTCCCGGTCGAAGGAGAACACCTCCATCGTCGTGCTCGAATTCGAGTACGGCACAGACATCGACGAGGCCTGCAACAACATCCGAGACAAACTGGACCTTGTCAACTCCTCGCTTCCTGACGGAGCTTCGACCCCGGTCCTGTTCAAATTCGGTATGGACGACATGCCTATCCTGATCCTTTCGGCCAAGGCCGACAAGAGCCTTATGGGCCTCGACAGGATCCTGGATGACAAACTCGTCACCCCTCTGGGACGTGTGAAAGGCGTGGGAACGGTCAGCGTTTCCGGTGCCCCTGCCAGGGAGGTCCTCGTCTATTGCGACCCCAACAAGCTCGCTTCTTACGGTCTGAGCGTGTCCGGAATCTCCGCCACGATCGCGGCCGAGAACAAGAACGTGCCTTCGGGAAGCATCGACATCGGTTCGGAGACCTACACCCTGCGTATCGAGAAGGAGTTCAAGGACCCTTCCGAGCTGCTTGACATCGTGGTCAGCAGCGCCAACGGCCAGACGGTCTACCTCCGCGACGTGGCGACTGTGGTCGACGGTCTTGAGGAGAAGTCCCAGGAATCGTTCACGAACGGCCAGCGTTCCGCGATGATCGCCATCCAGAAGCAGTCCGGAGCCAACACCGTCAACGTCATCAAGAGCGTGAAGGCTAAGCTGAAGACCATCGAGCAAACCCTTCCGTCCGACATCGAGATCACGACGGTCGTGGACAGCTCCACCAACATCCTCAACACTCTGGATTCACTCAAGGAGACCATTCTCATCACCCTGCTCGTGGTGATGCTTGTGGTCTATCTCTTCCTCGGAAGATGGAGGGCCACTTTCATCATCGTACTTTCCATCCCTATCTCCCTGCTGGGTTCTCTGGTCTACCTCTATGCTACCGGCAACACTTTGAACATCATCTCGATGTCCGCCTTGTCCATAGCGATCGGTATGGTGGTGGATGATGCGATAGTGGTGCTGGAGAACGTCTCCACGCACCTTGAAAGAGGAGAGAAACCGTCCGAGGCGGCCGTCCACGGCACCTCCGAGGTGGGTATCTCCGTAATCGCCTCCACCCTTACGATGCTCTGCGTGTTCCTGCCGCTGACTATGGTTTCCGGAATGGCCGGAATCATGTTCAAGCAGCTCGGCTGGATCGTCAGCATCATCATGATCATCTCCACGACCGCCGCCTTGACCCTTGTCCCTATGCTTTGCTCGAGGGTGCTCAGCAACAAGCCTAAGAACGGCAAGCTGCACAGGGCCATCTTCGACAGGGTCGAGAACTTCCTCCAGAAGATCTCCGATGGCTACGCCAAGATCATCTCCTGGGCGATGGGCCACAGGAAAACCGTCATATTCAGTGCTTTCGGAGTGTTCTTCATCGTGCTTGTCCTTCTCGGACCTGGCATCAAGACGGAGTACTTCCCTCATTCCGACGAAGGCCGTCTGTCCGTCAGCATCGAACTCCCTATCGGCACGGAGCAGAACGTGACGGCCGAGTTCGCCAAGAACTTCGCAGCGAGACTTATGGAGGAAATCCCTGAGATCCAGGTGCTTCAGCACTACTACGGCCAGGCGAGCTCGGACAATGTCTGGGGAAGCATTCAGAACAACGGCACCTACATCATCTCGATGAACGTCAACCTCGGATCGATGGAGGACCGTGAGCGCTCTTCGACCGAGATCGCCGACATCATCAGGCAGGACCTGAAGGAATATCCTGAAGTCAAGAAGGCGACCGTCACCGAAGGTATGGGCGGAGTCGGAGGCGCTTCCTCCGTCACCCTCGAGGTCTACGGCTACGATTTCGGCGAGACCGAGCGTATTGCCAAGGAGATCCAGGCTAAGATGCTCGACAACAAGAACTTCTCGCAAGTTGTGCTCAGCCGTGATGACTACACTCCTGAGTACCAGGTCGATTTCGACAGGACCAAGCTGGCTCTCAACGGACTGAACTCGACGACCGCCGCCGCTGCGTTCAGCGCAGCGATGAACGGCTCCGTGGGCTCGTACTACCGCGAGGACGGTGACGAGTACAACATCCGCGTCATCTACGAGAAGAAGTTCCGTTCCAGCGTGCAGGACATCGAGAACATCATCGTCTACACTCCTGCCGGCAAGGCCGTCCGCATCAAGGAACTCGGAACGGTGGTAGAGTCCAAGGTCCCTCCTACGATCGAGAGGAAGAACCGTGAAAGGTACATCACCGTGACCGGCATCGTGGCCAACGGCCAGGCCTTGAGCGAGGCCGTGGAGGCCACCAACAGCATAGTGAAGGCCACTGACATCCCGAACAGCATCACGACCGAGATTTCCGGAGATTCCGAGGACCAGCAGTCGATGTTCAAGAACCTCATCGTGCTGATGGTGTTGATCATCATTCTCGTCTACATGGTGATGGCCTCGCAGTTCGAGTCCTTCATGAGTCCGTTCGTCATAATGTTCTCGGTTCCGTTCGCCTTCACCGGCGTGATCCTGGGACTCTGGGCCACAGGCACGGCCCTCGGCGTGATGGCGATGATCGGTATCATAATCCTGCTCGGTATCGTGGTGAAGAACGGTATCGTGCTGATCGACTACACGATCCTTATGCGTGAAAGGGGAATGAGCGTCGTCGACGCCTCCGTGACCGCTGCCAGAAGCCGTCTGCGCCCTATCCTTATGACCACCCTCACCACCGTACTCGGTATGGTGCCTATGGCCGTCGGGCAGGGAGAAGGTTCGGAGATGTGGCGTTCGCTCGGTATGACGGTCTGCTGGGGTCTGACGATCTCGACCGTCGTCACCCTGATCCTCATCCCGACGATCTACTGCTCGTTCGCGACTATGCAGGAAAACCGTAAGGCAAAGAAGTTGAACAAATAAAAGGTTTGCGAATATGAAAGCTATCTTTGTGGCCTACAATCAGGCCTACGGCAATGAAATAACGGAACTGTTCGAGTCGTTCGGCCAGCGCGGGTTCACCCAGTGGCAGGACATCCAGGGCAGGGGCGGCGAGGACGGCATCCCGCATTACGGAGACCACGCCTGGCCGGAGCAGAACTACGCCAATCTGGTGATAGTCCCTGACGAGAAGGTCGCTCCGATACTGGACGCGCTGCGTGAAAAGGACAAGTCCTTCGAGAAACTCGGACTGCGCGCCTTTGTCTGGAACATCGAACAGGTGTTGTAGAAATATCCATCTAATTTGTTATCTTTGTGTCTGGAACAAAGCGGTGTCTTTGTTCCGGACATTTTTAATTTTACATAGATATGGAAACAACAGTCACAAATGAGAATTTCGCCGGACTCATCGCCGGTGACAAGCCGGTGCTGGTCGACTTCTGGGCTACCTGGTGCGGCCCTTGCCGCGCCCTCGCCCCTACTGTCGAGGCCGTCGCCGCTGAATATGAAGGCAAAGCCGTGGTCGCCAAATGCAATGTGGACGACTGCGAGGATGTGGCCGAGAAGTACGGCATCAGGAACATCCCTACCATCCTCTTCTTCAAAGGCGGAGAAGTGGTGGCGAGACTTGTCGGCAACGTCCCTAAGGGCGACATAACCGCCAAACTTGACGAACTTGTCTGAAATATCCGGCTATGAGAAAGTTTTTGTTGGCGGCCGCGGCCGCTCTTTGCGCGTTCTGCGTTGATTCCTCAGCCCAGCAGTACCTTTCCACAAGATGGGGAATCACTGGAGGCTTCACTTCCTCCTCGACATCTGTCAAGAATATGGAATCGAAATCGGTCTCGCTCTACCACATCGGTCTGGCGGCCGAATTCCCTCTCGGTGGAGGTCTGGCCATCCAGCCGGCCCTGCTTTATCAGGTGAAAGGCCTTTCGGCCGACAAGCTCGGTGACTATTCCCTCGCCGAGACCCTGGACTCTTTCGAGACCAAGGTCGGCTATCTCGAGATTCCTGTGCAGGTGCAGTGGGGACCGGATCTGCTGGCTTTCCGCCCTTATGTGTTCGCCGAGCCTTTCGTGGGCTACCGCCTCGGTCAGAGTACCGAAGGCACCGTGGCTGAAAAAATCAAGGACAGCCTGAAGAAATTCGAGTATGGCCTCAGTGTTGGAGCCGGACTCGAGGTCTGGAAACTTCAGCTCTCCGTCAAGTATTTCTGGAACTTCGGCGACATCTGCGACGAGGACGGCAAGGTGGACGCCATCGGTGACACCGTCAAGAGCGCTGTCAAGGATGCCGTGAACAACGGCAACAACTTCAACGGAGTGATGGTGTCCGCCGCTTTCTTCTTCTAGTCTGTTCCCTTTAAGCATTTGACGGAAGAATGGAAGAAGGACGGAAGATCGTTATTTACTGTTCGGCAAGCTACGACATCGACCAGAAGTACAACCAGGCTGCGCGGGAAGTTGTCCGCGCGGCTTGTACTCTTGGTTACACCATCGTCTCCGGCGGCGCCATAAAGGGTACTATGGGGGCTGTGGCCGACGAGGTCGTCAGGTGCGGAGGCCGCCACACAGGCGTGCTGCCGCGCTTTATGGAACAGTACAAGTTCCCGGGTCTGGACAAGGTCGTGTGGACTGAGACTATGGCCGAACGCAAGGAACAGATGCGCGAGGGCACCTGCGCGGCCATCGCCTTGCCGGGAGGAATCGGGACGCTGGACGAACTGATAGGCACATTGACGCTCGCCAAGCTGGGCAAGTACTCGGGCAAGGTCTACGCGCTCAACCTTGACGGCTTCTACGAGCCTCTGAAGGCGCTTCTCGACCATTATGTGGCCACGGAGATGCTTGCAGAAAGAGACAGGAATCTGATTGAGTTTCCTGACACGGTCGAGGAACTCATAGGACATTTGAACTGACCACCGATGACCCTTCAAGAGATAAAGGCTTTCCTGGGCAAGGACTGGACGGACACCGACGCGTTGATCCGCTTGTCCTTGAAAAGCGACATCGACCTGCTGGACAAGACGAACGAGGCCATCCTTTCCCACAGCGGGAAGCAGCTCCGTCCTCTTGTCTCGCTGCTTGTCGCCAGGGCCTGCGGCGGAGGAAAGGCCAATGAGGACAGCGTCCGCTATGCCGCCGCCTCGGAACTGCTCCACAATGCAACGCTTCTGCACGACGATGTGGCGGACAGCAGCACCGAAAGGAGAGGCGCTCCGACCGTTATGTCCATTCTCGGCGGCCCCGCGTCCGTCCTGATCGGCGATTTCTGGCTGGTCAAGGCTATGGAGAACATCCTGGCCTCGTCGGCTCACGGCCCGCAGGTCATCAGAATCTTCGCCAGGACCCTAAGCTGCCTCGCGGAGGGGGAGATGCTCCAGCTCCAGAAGGCGGAGGGCGGCGACACCGACATAGAGGACTACAAGCGGATCATCTACAACAAGACGGCCTCCTTGTTCGAGTCCACGGCCGTGTCGGCGGCGATTTCCGTGAACGCTCCACAGGAATGCATCGAAGCGGTGCGCAGCTATGCGGTGAGCCTCGGAATGGCCTTCCAGATCAAGGATGACATCTTCGACTACACTGACGGACAGGGACTTGGCAAGCCTGTGGGCATCGACCTGCAGGAAAGGAAGATCACGCTGCCTCTGCTCGGTGCGTTCAAGAACGCGTCAAGCGGGGAGGAAGCGGCCGTCCGGGAGAAAGTGACCCTCATCGAGGACCATCCGGAGTACAAGACGGAGATCCGGACCTTCGTCAACGAGAAGCGCGGGGTCGCCTATGCGGTCAAAGCGCTCAATGAATATGTAGCCGGCGCTGTCGAGGCGCTTTCAGCGTTGCCGCCGTCGGCGGAAAGAGACTATCTTGCCGGAATCGCCGGCTTCACTGCCTACAGGGACAAATGACATTCGACCGGATCATAGGGAATCACGATGCTGTCAGGGCATTGGAAGGGATGGTCGACAGCGGACGCATCCCTCACGCCATAATGCTCTACGAGAATGATGGCTGCGGGGCTCTGGCTTTGGCCTTGGCTTTCCTAGGCCGTGTGATGGGGGACAGCCGCAGGGTCGGCGCTCTCATCCATCCTGACGTGCATTATGTCTACCCTGTGGCCAACGGTTCGAAAGTGACCGAGAAGGTCGAGAATCTCCGGGCCGGGCTGTTCCTGGAGTACTGGCGGGGGCTTGTCACCGCCAATCCTTACGCCCTTGAGAGCGAGGTGAACTCCGCTTTCGGCATCGAGGGCAAGCAGGCCGGAATCAACAACGCCGAGGCCAAGGAAATCCTCGAGACAGTGTGGCTGACCCCTGTGGAAGGCGGATGGAAGGCCGTAGTGGTCTATCTGCCGGAAAAGATGAACGCCGCCGCTGCCAACAGGCTGCTGAAGGCCGTCGAGGAACCGCCGGCGAAGACCGTCTTCGTGATGGTCACCCACGCCCCGGAGAAAGTGATGCAGACCATCTCGTCGAGATGCCAGGCGATACGCATCCTTCCATATTCAAAGAACGAGATCGCGCGGGTGCTGACGGAGCAGTTCGGGAAAAGCCCCGAAGAGGCGGAGCGGGCCGCGCTGGTCGCCGGAGGAAGCGTGGGCGTGGCGTTGAGGTATCTTTCCGGTTCGGATGACTACGACAGGCAGATGGAGATTTTCAAGGGGCTTTGCGAAGCCCTTGTGTCCAAGGATCTTACGGTGGCTCTCGGGTTCGCCGACGCTATGGCCGCCCTTCCTTCGCGCGAGAGCCAGAAGGCTTTCTGCGAGTTCGCGGGGGAGTGTCTCCGCAAGCTTTTCCTGACCCAGCAGCGCCTGACGGGCATCGCCGCTATGTCGGCGGAGGAGACTGAATATTTCGCATCCCTCGCCGCCCGTTGCGGCAAGACTTTCCCGAGGCTGGCGCTTTCGTGCTTTGACAGGGCAAGGACACTGATAGACAGGAACGTGAACCAGAAGATCCTGTTCACCGACCTTGTCGGAAGATTGTATTTGATTATTCAAGTTTCGCATGTGCGAAACACCTTATTTCCCGTCACGGCAGTGACGGAGCAAGT
>CAVJKE010000033.1:0-11002 GCA_963649695.1 bacterium | reverse complement strand
TCGAGATGCGCATCCCTGCCGACCATCCTTGGACCGGCTGCCCTATGCAGATCTATTTCGCGAGCACCGATATGGTTACATTGAGTACCGGTAACAACTCTTTCTTCCACGATGAGACCATTTCTCTTCCGCGTGCGCTCTATATGCCTTGGAAAGCGACCGGTTCATTCGACACAGGCGGAAAATGGATCACCGTATCTCTTCCTATCTCGACTGAGTTCGTATGGTTTTGGGACGGCAACAAGGCTTCCGGACAGCTCAAGGCTGAGACCTTCGCCGGAATGGAGATATTCTTCGCCGCCGGTGCTGCCGGAGGAACCCCTTGCACCCCTATGGTCCAGATTGACAACATCAGGGCTGTCCCTGCTAAATAAGGAGGAAACAGATTATGAAAAAAATATTTAGACTTTCAGTATCAGCCATCTTCGCTGCCGCTCTGGCGACAATGACCGTCTCCTGCGGCACCGAGGAACTTGACACGGCGCAGTACTCCGACAATCAGGTCAGGCTTGTCTCCTACGGGCCTAATCCTGTGATGAGAGGCGGAGCGCTCACCTTCATCGGCAGCAACCTCGACAAAATCGTCGAGGTCGACGTCCCGGGCGTCAGCCCTATCACTGACATCGAGGTGGTCTCTTCCGGTCTCCAGAGCGAGATCAGAGTCATCCTTCCTGTCGAAGGACCGGAGGTCGGCACGGTGACCCTCAGGTCTTCCGAGGGCAAGACCTTCACCACCAAGACTGAACTTGAGTACACCGAGCCGATCGTGCTGGAGAGCTTCTCCACCAAGGAGACTCCGGCCTACCCTGGCGATGTGGTCGCTCTCAAGGGTGACTATATGAATCTCGTGAAGAGCGTGACCTTCGAAGGCGGCGAATCGGTCGCTGTCGAGAACATCGACCGTCACAACGCCACTGTCGTCATTCCTGCCACCGCCATCACCGGCAAGATCATTCTCTCCGACGAAGGCGAGATCGCCAACCTGATATATTCAGAGAACGACCTTCAGATCGGTGACCCGACCGTCACTTCCGTGAAGGCCGACGCCTGGAAACCTGGCAAGACCGCCACAATCTCCGGCGAGCACCTCGAGATGGTCAAGGAAATCACCCTCGCAGGTGATGTCACCGTGGAGACCGAGGCCATCAAACTGGCCGAGGACGGCAAGAGCGTGGCGTTCGAGATTCCGGCCACGGCCCAGAGCGGCGACGTGAACGCGGTAAGCTACGCAGGCAAGTCATTCAAGGCCGGCACCGTCGCGATGGTGGTTCCTACGGGTCTCAAGGCCCCTTCAGCCCCTGTTAAGGCTGGCAAGGAGATCGAGATCGCGGGCAAGGACCTTGACGTGGTCTCAGCCGTAAGCTTCCCGGGCGCTGACGCCGAGAGTTTCACTGTCAACGAGGCCGGCACTTCTCTCAAGGTCACCGTCCCTGTGACGGCGACTGAAGGAGAGATCTCCCTTAAGATGGCCAACGGCGATGTCGTCACGGTAGCATATTCACTCGTGAAGGCCGTTGTGGCTTCCGTTTCTCCTGTAGAGCTGATGGCCGGCGAGACCATCACCGTCACGGGTACTGACCTCGACCTGGTTTCCGCTGCCACCCTCGGCGGCAAGGATGTGGAATTCAAGGTCAACGGTGACGGCGCCGAGCTGACGCTCACCACCGCCAAGACTTCCGTTTCCGGCAAGATCGTCCTTACGCAGCAGAACGGCGTGACCATCGAACCGTCAGATGAGATCAAACTCACCTACGATTCCTTCATCATCGTCAACTCTATGCCTTCACAGGCCCACATCGGTGAACTTGTGACCCTCAAGGGCGAGAACTTCCTGATGATCGAGAACATCTACATCGGCGACGCCAAGGTCACCTCTTACGGCACCCGCACCGACAATGAGATCTCATTCATAATGCCTTTCAACAAGATCGGCACCTACCCTATGGTGTTCAACCTTCTGAGCGGCGCGAGCGAGACCTGCCCTAACCAGATCGAGGTTCTGCTTGAGATCAACTACATCACTGCGTGGGAAGGCAATCTGACCATCACCTGGGGTGACGGCGGACGCGTGATCGTCCCTGCGTCCAAGTTCGACGGTGTCACCGCCGGAACTAAGATGAGGTTCCACTACATCTACGATGATGATGTGTGGTGCCAGGCTCAGATCAACTACGGTGACTGGGGCGGACTTGTGTTCTCCGAAATCGGATCCAACACGCTTGTCCCTGCCTGCAGCTGGTCCGGCAAGGGTAAGATTGAAGCTTTCACTGAAGTGACTCTGACGGCTGACATCCTGTCCGCGATCGAAGCCAAGAAGAATGACTGTGAGAATGTCAAGGCCGCCGGTATAATCATCCAGGGCTCCGACATCACCTTCACAAAGGTCGAGATCATCCAGGAAATCCCGCAGGAGAAGACCATCTGGTCGGGATCGTTCAATTGCGGCAGCTGGAGCGGCAACCAGGATCTCGCGTGGGGTGGCTTCGACTGGTCGACCATCCAGGCCGGACAGAAGCTGATCTTCACCCTCACCCAGGATTCTTCACAGACCTGGTGGCAGCTTTCTCTCCGCCACGGTGACAGCTGGGGCGAACTTGCCGAGAAAGTGTTCGTCGAGATGACCGCCGGCCAGACCCGCGTGGAAGTGGAGATGACACAGGCCAACCTCGATGACCTCAAAGCCCACAACGGTCTTGTAATCACAGGTTGCAACTACACATTGACTCAGATAGCGGTTCTGTAGTAACTTTATTCCGGCGGCGGCTGACCCTGCCGCCGGGATCCATTTTTTCAAAAACGAATGTTAAGGAATATGACGAACTTCAGAAAAAAGATAACTGCGTTCGCGGTGATGGCCGTCACCGTGGCGGCGGCGTTCTCTTCCTGCGGAAAGGATGAACCTGAGCAGAAGGAGGAAGAGGTGGCTGCGCCGGCATTGGTGGGCTGCAGCCCGGAGAACGGGACCAAAGACCTCACGGGTACATCCCTCAAGGTCGTCTTCACGTTCGACCAGAACGTGAAATGCCCGTCTTCGATGCACGGCAGGATCACCATCGACAACGCGGCGGTCATCGACAAGGTGGTGGCCTACAACACCGACGTGACAGTCACGGTCTCCTCCCTTGCGGCCGGCCTGACATATTCATTGAACATCCCCGAAGGGGTGGTGAGCGGCTACAAGGACAATCCCGCCAAGGCGGTGTCCTACTCTTTCTCGATGAAGGAGTCCGAGAAGGACTACGGGATGGATCCGGCCTCGTCGCTGACCAATCCGGCCGCCACGGCCCGGGCTAAGAAACTCTACGCTCTTCTGAAAGACAACTACGGCAGGAAGACCTTGAGCGGCTCGATGGGCGGGACAGCCTGGGAGACGACATATTCAGACTGCGTGGCCTCGGCGGCCGGGACTTATCCAGCCATCGTCGGCTTTGACTATCTCTTTATGAACTGGCCGGCGAAAGCCTGGAGCGGCTGCCCTGACTACGGGGACATCTCTCCTGTGAAGGCCGCTTGGGAGGCCGGGAACATCATCCAGATCGGCTGGCACTGGTGCGTGCCGTCCAAGGAAGGGGAGACCGACATCAACAACTATTCCTACAACACCAAGCAGTTCGGGGTTGAGAACGCCCTCAAGGAAGGCTCCTGGCAGAACGCCGTCATCAAGGAGCAGATAAAGAAACTTGCCGCTTACCTCAAACTTCTGCAGGACGCCGACATCCCTGTCCTTTTCCGCCCTCTGCACGAGGCGGCGGGAGACTACACCTGGGGCGCGTGGTTCTGGTGGGGCTATGACGGGGCCGCATCCTGCGTCAAGCTCTGGAAATACCTCCGCGGCGAGCTGCAGAACACCTACGGGCTGAACAACCTCATCTGGGTGTGGACGGTGCAGACCAAGACGGCGGGTGTCGTCAATACTGAAAGCATAGAGAAAGCGAGGGAGTGGTACCCTGGCGATGAATATGTCGACATCGTCGGAGCCGACCTCTACGAGGCCAAAGGCACGACCCAGTCGGCCGCGTTCAGGTTCGTGAACAATTCCGTGAAGGGCAACAAGATCGTGGCCTTGAGCGAGTTCGGCAACCTGCTTGATTTCGAGAAATGCTACACCGAGAACGCTCCGTGGGCTTATATGATGAACTGGTGCAACTTCGAGAACGGCACGCCTGTCCTCTACTGCAAGGGCAGTGACGGCAGCTATACCTGGAACAACACCGCAGAAGACTGGAAGAACGCCCTTTCCGGCAGCCATATTCTGAACCGCGAAGACCTTCCGTCACTTAAATAATCTATGAATATCATGAAAAACGCAAGGAGCATCATAGCTGCGGCGGCCATCATCCTGACCGGTTTCTGTTCGGCCTGCGGCTGTGGAAAAGACAAGCCGCAGGGCGGAGAAGAACAGCAGGCCACCCTGTCCGTGGTGCCGTCTTCGCTCACTTTCACCGCTGAAGCCTCATCGGCCGAACTTTCGGTGACGGCCTCCTCGAAGCCGAGCGCGGTGAGCGGCGAGACCTGGTGCAAGGCGTCTGCCGGTGCGTTTTCCGCCGGTGGCTGCAAGGTGACCGTGTCGGTTGAGGCCAACGCCTCCACTTCCGAAAGGACGGCCTCCGTCTCTATCGTCTGCGGAGACCTGAAAGAGAAGGTAGCCGTGACACAGGCAGGTGCCGTGGTCCCTGAACCTGAGGACTTCCTCGCCGAGGTGACTCCCGGTGACAACCTTGCCTGGACGATGGCCAAGAAACTGGGACTCGGATGGAATCTCGGCAACCAGCTTGACTCGCACAACAACGGAGTGTCCGATGAGACCGCCTGGGGCAATTCAAAGGTGACGCAGGCCACTTTCGACGGCCTGAAGGCGAAGGGCTTCACCTCTGTCCGCATCCCGGTCACGTGGATGGGACACATCGGCGAGGCTCCTGACTACAAGATCGACGAGGCCTGGATGGACCGTGTGGCCGAGGTTGTCGGCTATGCCGGGAAGGCGGGTCTGAACACGATCCTTAATGTCCATCACGACGGGGCTGACAGCAAGTACTGGCTGAACATCAAGAAGGCCGCGGCCTCGGCCGCTGACTGCGAGGCCATCACGGCCGAGTACAAGGCTGTCTGGAAACAGATAGCGGAGAAGTTCGCCGACCAGGGCGACTGGCTGATCTTCGAGGCCTACAACGAGATCCACGACGGAGGCTGGGGCTGGGGCGGCAACCTGACCGACAACGGCGCCCAGTACAAGATCCTCGACCAGTGGGCCCAGGAGTTCGTCTCCACCGTCAGGGCCACCGGCGGCAAGAACGCGGAACGCTATCTCGGCGTCCCGGGCTATTGCGCCAATCCAGACCTTACGATAGCCAATCTCGTGCTTCCGTCCGATCCGGCTAAAGACCGTCTTATGGTGGCGGTCCACTGCTACGACCCTTACGACTACACCCTTGAGGCTAAATACGACGAATGGGGCCACACGGCGAAAAACAACGCCTGCCCGAACGGGGAGGAGGACATCGTCAAGGTGATGGCGAAATTGAAAGCCAAGTACATAGACAACGGAATCCCGGTCTATATGGGCGAGACGGGCTGCTCCAACAGGTCCACCGACAGGCAGAAGAGATTCCAGGCCTACTACCTTGAGTTCTTCTACAAAGCCTGCAGGAACTACGGTATGGCTCCGTTCTACTGGGACAACGGCTCCGAGGCCACCGGCAAGGAATCCGGAGCGGTCATCAACCATTCGACCGGTGAATATGTTCTTGACGGCAAGACTCTTGTGGCAGCTATGAAGAAGGCTGTGTTCACCGAATCGGCTTCCTACACCCTGCGTTCCGTCTACGAGAGCGCGCCTACTAAATAGACGAAATAATCAGATCCAATGAATATGAAAGTGTGCATCACAAAATCTATTCTCGCCTTGACGGCTTCCCTGGCCCTTGCGGGCTGTGCGGGGAACAACGCTCCGTCACCGGCCGAGACCCTGAAGGAGAGGCTGCAGGCAGTGGCGGCCGAGGGCAAGTTCGTGTACATCCACCAGGACGACCTGGTCTACGGCCACACCTGGAAAGTCGAGGATGTGGACGGCGATGACCTCCAGCGTTCTGACGTGAAGTCCGTCTGCGGACAGTTCCCGGGCGGTGTCGGCTTCGACCTGGGCGGCATAGAACTCGGTGACACCGCCAATCTGGACGGCGTGCCGTTCGACCTGATGCGCAGGGCCGCCGTGACCCACTTCGAGAGGGGAGGAATCGTGACCTTCTCCTGGCATCCCCGCAATCCTCTGACCGGAGGAGACGCCTGGGACATCAGCAGCGACAAGGCCGTGGCCTCGGTGCTTGAAGGAGGGGAGAACCACGTGAAATTCATGGACTGGCTTTCCAAGGCGGCCGATTTCCTCGGCTCGCTGAAGGACTCCGAGGGCGGACAGATTCCTGTCATATTCAGACCTTGGCACGAGAACCTCGGGTCCTGGTTCTGGTGGGGCGGCAAACTCTGCACCGCTGATGAATATAAGGCATTATATTCATTGACACATAGTTACCTTTCCGTTGAGAGGGGACTGACGAACCTCGTGTGGGCATATTCACCGAACTCGGACCTGACGGAAGATAGTTTCGAAAGCCGCTACCCGGGAGATGACCTGGTGGACATCATCGGAGTCGACCACTATGACTATGCCGCCGCGGATTCCACCAAGACCGACGCGCAGCGCTTCGCCGAGGCCAATGACCATTATGTCAAGGTCCTGCGGTCCGACCTCGCCCTTCTTTCCGGCATCGCGGCTCAGCGCGGCAAACTGCTGGCTCTTTGCGAGACTGGTTTCGAGGGTATCCCTGACCCTTCCTGGTGGACGGATGTGCTTCTGGAAGGTGTGAAGGGCGCTCCGGTCTGCTATGTGCTGACCTGGAGGAACGCCTGGGACAAGCCGGGGCATTTCTACGCTCCTTTCCCTGGCTCGGGTGACAGTGAGAATTTCAAGGAGTTCTGCGGCAGCGACAGGACCATATTCATTGAACAGGTTGAATAAGAAGTGGATAAGATGCTTTGCAATATGCATTCAGTTACAAAATAGCGAATTAAAAAAATATAGAAATGGATTTTAACGAAAGGTTGAAGTGGCTTGAGGCCGAACACGAGAAACTCATCACAAAGAAGAACGAGCCGGTGTATGTGAACGGGGTTTACGAGAGGTACAAGAATCCGGTGCTGACGGGGGCGCACGCCCCGCTTTTCTGGAGGTATGACCTTGACCCTGAGACCAATCCATTCCTTGAGGAAAGATTCGGAATCCACGCCGCCTTCAATTCAGGCGCGATCAAGTGGAACGGAAAATACGTGCTTGCGGTGCGAGTCGAAGGAGCTGACAGAAAATCCTTCTTCGCTATCGCCGAAAGCCCTGACGGAGTTGACAATTTCAAGTTCTGGGACAGACCGATTACGATGCCTGAATATGGCGAGCCGGCCACGAATGTCTATGACATGAGGCTCACGGCCCATCAGGACGGCTGGATCTACGGCTTGTTCTGCGTGGAGCGCAAGGATCCTGCCGCTCCGGCCGGCGACCTTTCTTCGGCCGTCGCCTGCGCCGGCATCGCGAGGACCAAGGACCTGGTCCATTGGGACAGGCTTCCTGACCTCAAGTCGGCCTCCCAGCAGAGGAACGTCGTCCTTCATCCTGAGTTCGTCGACGGCAAGTACGCCCTCTACACAAGGCCTCAGGACGGTTTCATCGACGCAGGCAACGGAGGCGGCATCGGCTGGTCTCTTGTCGATGACATCACCAACGCTGAGGTCAAGGAGGAGAAGATCATCAATCTCCGTCACTACCACACCATCAAGGAACTTAAGAACGGAGAAGGTCCTGCGCCGATCAAGACCCCTAAGGGCTGGCTGCATCTGGCCCACGGCGTGAGAGGCTGCGCTTCCGGTCTGCGGTACGTGCTTTATCTCTACATGACCTCGCTTGAGGATCCTACCAAGGTCATCGCCGACCCTGCCGGTTTCTTCATGGCTCCGGAAGGTGAGGAGTTCGTGGGCGACGTGATGAACGTGCTGTTCACCAACGGCTGGATCGCCGACGAGGACGGCAAGGTCTTCATCTACTACGCTTCCTGCGACACGAGGATGCACGTGGCGACCTCCACGGTGGACCGCCTTGTGGACTATTGCTTCGGCACGGAACCGGACGGGTTCACGACAGGAGAGTCGGTGCGCAGGCTCAACAGACTCATTGACAAGAATCTCAAGAAATAATCACGATGGGAAAGATAAGGACAAGTTTCGGCGAGAAGGTGGGCTACGGCTTCGGGGACATGTCTTCCTCGATGTTCTGGAAGATATTCTCCTACTACCTGCCGTTCTTCTACAGCAACATTTTCGGACTGACCCTTGACCAGGTGGCCCTGCTCCTGGTCGTCACCAGGATCTGGGACGCCGTCTCGGACCCGATGATGGGCGTGCTGGCCGACAGGACCTCGACCAAATGGGGCAAGTACCGCCCGTACCTGCTGCTGATGGCCGTGCCGTTCGCCTTGAGCGGAATATTCCTGTTCTCGACTCCGGCCGCGACCCCGACCGTCAAGCTTGTCTGGGCCTATCTGACCTACATAATGATGATGACCGCCTACACGGGCATCAACGTGCCTTACGGCGCGATGCTCGGCGTGATGACGGACGATTCCGACACGAAGACCGTCCTGAGTTCCTACAGGATGTTCTTCGCCTACGGCGGCAGTTTCCTGGCGCTTTTCTGCTGGGAACCTCTCTGCAAGGTCCTCGGCGGCTATGACAGCCCGGACGGCTGGCAGAACACGATGATCGTCATCGCGGCCTTCTGCCTCATCCTCTTCCTGCTCTGCTTCAGGATGACCAAGGAGAAGCTGCACACGGTCAGCAAGGTGTCCGTGGGCAGCGACCTGAAGTCTCTCCTGAAGAACGCTCCGTGGTGGATACTTATCGGCGCGGCCCTCTGCTCGAACCTCTTCAACACCGTCAGAGGCAGCACGGTGGCCTACTTCTTCAACGATGTCATCGGCCAGAACGTGCATCTTAACCTCGGCCCGCTGAGCTTCCTCTTCTATGCCGGCCTGTTCCTGTCGATAGGCGAGGTCTGCAATATGCTCGGAGTGGCTCTCGCAGTTCCGCTTTCCGAGAAACTCGGCAAGAAGACTACCTATATGCTGTCGTTCGCGGCTCTGATCGTGTTCAGCGCGATATTCTTCTATATTCCTGCAAGCCAGTCCGGTTACCTTTGGATGATCGTGCTGCAGGTGGTCATCAGCATATTCACAGGTGTGATCTCCCCGCTTGTGTGGAGTATGTACGCCGATGTGAGCGATTTCGCCGAGAACCGCGACGGCACCGCTTCGACGGGCCTGATCTTCTCGTCCGCTTCGATGGCGCAGAAGTTCGGCGGGGCGTTCGGAGGTTTCGCCGTTATGTGGCTGCTCAACGCCTTCGGCTACAACACCGCCCAGGGCGCGGTGCAGACTCCCGAGGCCATCAAGGGTCTCTGGCTTCTTATGAGCTGGATCCCTGCCGCGGTGGCCGCCCTGGCCGTGGTGGTCGTGTTCTTCTACCCTCTGACGAGAAAGAGGATGGAGGCCATCCAGACCGAACTGGCCGCCAAGCGTTCGCAGGATGTGAACGCCGCATCCGAGGAAGAGTCTGCCGAGGTCTTCGGCGGTTCCGGCTGCTGGCAGGGCCTGCCTAAGGCGATGCGCTGGGCCGCAGTCATCATCGGTGTCATTCTCGCCGCCGAGCTGCTTTTCATTATATTCAATTAAAGTTATGGAATACGGTCATTTCGATGATGCCGCAAAGGAGTTCGTGATCACTGATCCCGCCACTCCGTGGCCTTGGATCAATTATCTTGGCACTGAAGATTTCTTCTCTCTCATTTCGGGGACCGCTGGAGGATACTCATTCTACAGGGACGCGAAGTTCCGCCGCCTGACACGCTACCGCTACAACGGAGTGCCGATGGACGCGGGTGGAAGATATTTCTACATCAATGACCGCGGGACCGTCTGGAGTCCGGGTTGGAAGCCGTGCAAGACTCCGCTTGATTTCTACGAATGCAGGCACGGAATGGGTTACACCCGCATCACGGGCGAGAAGGACGGACTCCGCGTCAGCGAACTGTTCTTCGTGCCTATCGGCCACAACTGCGAGGTGCAGAAGGTGACTCTCGTGAACAAGAGCGCCGCACGCAAGGAGTTCAAACTCTGGTCTTTTGTTGAATGGTGTCTTTGGAACGCCGGGACGGATATGGAGAATTTCCAGAGGAATCTGTCCACGGGAGAGGTCGAGGTCGAGGGCAGCGTGGTCTACCACAAGACCGAGTACCGCGAGCGCCGCGACCACTACGCTTTCTACGGAGTGAACGCCCACATCGATGGTTTCGACACCGACAGGGAGACTTTCATCGGGATGTACAACGGCTTCGACAGCCCGAGGGCTGTGGTCGAGGGCGTTTCAGGGCAGTCAATCGCCCACGGGTGGAGTCCTGTGGCCTCCCATCGCCTCGACGTGGCTCTCGAACCGGGGGAATCGAAGGACTTCGTCTTCGTGCTTGGCTACGCCGAGAACTCTGAGGGAATGAAATTCGTCAAGCCTACCGGCTACGAGCTCAACTCCGGCTCCGGAGTGATCAACAAGGAGGTGGCGAGGCGGACGATGTCGGCGTTCAGCACGAGTTCCAAGGTGGACCGGGCCTTCGCCGACCTGAACAAGTACTGGGAAGGGCTGATGGGCAACTTCACTGTGGCTTCCGGTGTGCCGGAACTCGACAGGATGGTCAACATCTGGAACCAGTACCAGTGTATGGTGACTTTCCTGATGAGCCGCAGCGCCAGTTTCTTCGAGAGCGGAATCGGCCGCGGGATGGGCTTCAGAGACTCCAACCAGGACCTTCTCGGAATAGTCCACCAGATTCCTGACCGCGCCCGCCAGAGAATTCTTGACATAGCCGCCACCCAGTTCCCGGACGGGAGCTGCTACCATCAGTACCAGCCGC
>CAVJKE010000032.1:0-11192 GCA_963649695.1 bacterium | reverse complement strand
CCAGCAGACCGGCCCTGTAGCCGTGAGGGTCGAACGAGAGGCTGGACTTCACAAGGCTCGAGGCAAGGTCGAACGAAGACGAGCCTTTATATTCAGAACCAAGAAGAACCATTCCGTAGGAGGCCACGCCGGCGGCGAAGGAGAGGTTCTCCGACATTCCGCCTTCGGAGGCGGTGATTCCGGTGGAGAGGCTTCTGCTCTTTGCGTCGTCGAGGGAGAGCTTGTAGCGGCACTCGAATGAACCGCAGCCAGCGCCGTCTTTGTAACTCTCCGCAGGGATGAGTTCGTAGAGGGCGGTGATGGTCTGGCCCGCTCCGATCTCGCCGGCATCCTTGGTGTCATCCTCGAAATCCGAATTCTGCATCACCCGTCTCTCGTAGCCGATAAGGCGGTAGCTGTCAATTGTTTCCGGGTTGAATTTCACCTGGACTTTGGTGTCGTTGGCGACTGAGACGAACTTCGAGGCTTCCTGGACGAAGACTTTCGCCATCTCCTCCTCCGAGTCGATGTACTGGTAGGTGCCGTTGCCGGCGATGCAGATCTTCTTTATCATCGCGTCGTTGAGGTTGCCGCTGCCGAATCCGCACACCGTCAGGTAGACTCCCTTTTTAGCATATCCCTCGACCAGCTCCACGAGTTCGTCTGTGCTTGTGACTCCGACATTGAAGTCGCCGTCGGTCCCCATAATGACACGGTTGTTGCCGCCTTTGATGTAGGTGCCGAGGGCTTCTTCGTAGGCCATTTCAAGGGCCTTTCCGCCGGCGGTCGCTCCGGATGCTTCGAGTTTGGCGATGGCAGCCTTGATCTTCGCCTTGTCACGCACCTTCGTCGCTTCAAGAAGCTTCTGGACCGTGCCTGAATAGGTCACTATTGAGACGTAGTCGTCAGGCTGGAGGTAGTCCAGAAGGGTGGTCAGCGAGGATTTGAGAAGAGTCAGTTTGTCTGTCGAACACATCGAGCCAGAGACATCGATAAGGAATACGTAGTTGGCCGCCGGCAATTCATTGTCCGCCAAGGATTTCCCTTTGAGTCCGAGGCGGAGGAGGCGATGCTCTTTGTTCCACGGGCAGACTCCGGTCTCGGCGTTGATGGCGACTGTCTCGTCACCCGTCGGGTCAGGGTAGTCGAAGGTGAAGTAGTTCAGGAACTCCTCGATCCTGACCGACTCGGGGTCCGGTGTCAGTCCGTCGTTGAGATACCTGCGCATTATGGCGTAGGAAGCGCCGTCGGCGTCTATCGAGAATGTCGAAGTGCTCTCGTTGGCGGTCTTGACGAACGGGTTCTCGGCGATGCCTTCGAATTTGTCGCCGGAGGCTGGTTCGGTGTAGGCGTCTCCGCTTGTCTCGGAACCTAAAACATCATAGTCGCTCATGGCGCAGGACAAGGCCAGAAGTGGAAGGGCCGCGGCTACCGCAGCAAGTTTGAGTTTGGTTTTCATAGCGATATCAGTTGTTTGACATGATTTCGTGTTCAACGGTGCCGTTTTTTTGACACGCCAAACCAAACCCCGTTCCCGCGGAATCTTGCATCCGCTTTATGAATATTTTGCCGTCTTCTCAAGCAAGTGGCGGCCAGACCGTGGGCAAGCAGCGGCCTGGCCGTCCGCTAAAGGACATTGATGTCGATTTTGTAGATGCCGTCGTTCATATACCCGTACTGGAAGTCCGGCAGACAGTAAACCGCATACAGCTGGAAATGCTTGTCGTCCAGCTTGATGTTCTGGGCGTCGTACTTGGAGAAATCACGCCCCCACTCGTAGTCGCTCGGGAAGTAGGCGTACGCCATGTACTTGCCGTTGAAGAGCATTCCGGTAGGGAACTCGCTGAAAACGATCTGTTCCCCGGAGCATTGGAACTCCACATAGTCCGGAGTGCTTCCCATCCATCCGCTGGCGGCATATTCCTCGGCTATCAGACCTTCCCGGTACGGGTCCATCACACGGTAGATCTCCTCTCCTTCCGCCTTGTAGATTTCGGTCTCGTAGGCTTTCTCGAATATGCATTCATCGAAGTAGGTGCAGTCGCCGTATTTCTTGAACACAAGTTTCTTGGTGACGGTGATCGTGACCGAACTCCTTCCGGAAGGGGACACTCCGTCGAGGATGTCAAGTCTCATCCGGTATTTCCCGGAGGTCTTCAGCTTGTCCACGCCTTTGAACCGCAGACGTACGGATGCGCTGCAGGAGTTCTCGGCGAAGGTCACCTTTGGGGAGATCAGTGAGAACACTCCGGCAGGGTCGGCGTCTTCCCACACAGGGTCGGCGGCGTCCTGCGGAGCGGTGTCGTATTTGAACGATACGCTGGCCTGTTCGGCCGCCCCGTCGGCCACCCCTCTGTAGATAGGAATCTCAAGAGTTCCTTTGTTCTCGGAGGAGACTTCTGCATAAAGCACGCTGGAGGCGAACGCGAACCCGCTTTCTCCTTCGTAGAGAGCGCCTTCGGCAGTCTTGTCGCAGGACACCGCCACAAGCGCGGCGACACCGATGACGGCCGTTCTGAATATCTTAGTTCTGAACATATGGATTCTGGTCTTCGGAGTTGATGTTTGGATTGTTGTCTATCTCGCTCTGGGGGATCATCAGTATGCATTCGATGTAGTCGGCCGGGAAGTTGAGGTATTCGGAGTACTTGCTGAGGTAGTTGGTGTGGTTGGACACCTCTCCGTTCACTGTCCAGTAGCGTGTCCAGCCTTTGGCAAGTCTGAGAATATCGAAGATGCGGCCTGTCTCGCCCCAGAGCTCGATGCGGCGCTGAAGCAGGATCTCGTCCAGGAGGGTCTTCACCGTGCCTACCGTTCCGAAAGTCTGCTCGTTTCCGCTCAACTGACTCAGCACGGCGTTCCAGCCGGAATAGCGGCGGCTCATCACCTCGCCAAGAGCGGATCTGGCCTCGGAGTCTTTCCCCTGGCGGCAGAGCGCTTCAGCGAGAATCAGATACGCCTCTTCAAGGCGCATGAATATGTAGTCTCCCTTGTAGGATTTCTGGTCGGCCCACTGGAACTTGAACTGGTTGTAGTTGATGTTCGCTCCATATTTCCATTCTTCGGCGGTCACGCCTATGTTGCCGTTCCACCAGCCTTTACGGACATCGTTGTCTGGAATCTGGGCGTACAGCCAGTTGCTGATGCACTTCGGAGCCTCGGCCGCATAATAGACATTGGTGCAGGCATCCATATTCGAGAAGAAGGATGCGAACACGGTGGACTGGTCCGAGATGATCTCGGCTCCCCACATCACCGATGAGGAACTTACGCTGTTGAAAGGAGTCTTGCCGGTGGTCCATTCCGTGGTGCTGTCATCGAAAGTCCCTTTGGTCACGGTGGCTTCCGACTTTGTGAGCAGGGTAGCGTCCGGGGTGCTTATGGCCTTTCTGGCCGCCTCCTCCGCCTTTCCCCAGTCATTTTCGACCAGGGCGACCCTGGCCCGGAGCAGACTTGTGGAGTAGATGTCCAGATTAGAGATGTGTTCGCGGCCAAGTCCGCATTTCTCGAACAGGGAAATGGCGACTTCAAGGTCTTGGTCGATCTGCTTGTAGACTTCTCTGACGGTGCAGCGTCCCTTGCCTTTGCTCGAGGCTGTCGTCGGCTCGGTATAGACCGGCACTCCGGGCAGGTCCTCGTGTCCGACATACGTCTGCTGGAACGACTGGATCAGCATGAAGTAGCTGAACGCGCGGGCGGCATACGCCTGGGCTACCGTGCGGTCGATCTCGTTCTCGTCGCCGGTCGCCGTGCCGGAGGCGGAGATGATGTAGTTGACGTTGCTGATGATTTCGTAGAAATATTCCCAGGTGAAGTAGCAGCGCCAGATCTTGCTGGTGTAGCGGCTGCGTTGGTCGTAGTTGTAGTCTTTCCAGAACCATCCTGCTCCCTGCGCTGTCTGGACCATGTCGTCGCCCATCAGGTCGGCGGCCAGAGTGACGGCCATGTTGCCGAAGCATTGGTGGGCGTTGGCGGTCACGAAGTCCAGACGGTTGTACATGGTGGCATAAACTCCGTTCATGGCGACCTTCAGACCGTCGGCGTCCTTGAGGATCTTTTCCTTGTCCACGTCGGTTGTGGGAGAGGTCTCCATATAGGACGAGCATCCTCCGCACAGCGCCGCGGCCAACAATATGATGATTATCGTGAATCTTTTCATTATTATATTCAGAATTTAAAGTCCACGCCAAGCGAGACGGTCCGGTTGGGCGTGTAGGTGTAGGAGGTCGAGCCTGTGAAGCTGCTTTGAGGGTTGAGACCCTTGAGGGCGCTGAACATCAGTAGGTTGTCTCCTGAAGCGTAGAGCCGTAGAGACTTGATGTGGTACTTCTCCAGCTTCGACGCCTTGAACGTGTAGCCGGCCGTGATGCTCTTTATGCTGAAATATGACGCGTCGATGAGGAAACGGTCGTTGATGACCGTCGTGGCGCTGGTCGTGACTTTCGGCACGTCGGTGACCTGACCGGCCTGCGTCCACGCGCGCAAAGAGTTCACGTGGTAGGTCTGTCCGACATAGGACGGCTCCATCAGCGAGCGGTAGGTGCTGTCATAGATCCTGCCGCCTATGGAATAGGTGAACAAGGCCGAGAAATCCACATTCCTTATGTGAAGGTTGGATGACAGTGACCCGTAGATGTCTGGCAGCCTGCTGCCGCAAAGCCATTTGCAGCTCGAAGCCACCGTCGCGTCGTTGGTCACATATTCACTGCCTTTGACAGGATTCCCGTTCTCGTCCTTGGTGTAGGCCAGGTAGAGCTGTTCGCCCGTGGCAGGGTCGACTCCCGCGCTCTTCGCCATGTAGAAGGTGTTGACTGTCTCTCCTTCACGGATCAGGTACACGCCGTTGTTGATGTCCTCACCGTTGCCGGTCAGCGACGCGACCTTGTTCCTGACGGTGGACCCCATGAGGGACACGCTCCAGAACAGGTCCGGAGAATTGAGTATGTCATAGCTCAGCGTCATGTCCAGACCCGTGTTGAACATTTTGCCGACATTGGCGTAGTAACCTGGGAAACCCAAGGAAATGGCGACAGGGTACTCGAGCAGCATGTCGGTGGTGGTCCTTCTGTACCACTCGAAGGTCCCGCTCAACCTGCCGAACATCTTGAATTCGGCGCCTACGTTGATGTTGCCGTTCTTCTCCCAGGTCACGTCCTGGTTCTCCAGCGATGAAATGACGGCCCCTGAATATGTCGCGTTCGGGTAGCTCATGTCATAGAGGGCCTGCCAGGCGTAGTATGAACCGATGTTGTCGTTGCCCTGGACACCGTAACTCGCCTTCAAGGTAAGGTTGTCCAGCCAGCCGGCATCCTTCAGGAACGGCTCCTGCGAGATCCTCCAGGACGCTCCCAGAGACCAGAATGTACCCCATCTGTGGGCCTTGATGAACCGGGACGAGCCATCCATCCGCAGGCTTCCTGACAGGTAGTACTTGTCGGAGAAATTGTAGTTGGCTCTGCACAGCCACGAATTGATGCTGTAGGTGTCTCCTGTGGATGTAGCGTCCGCGATGGTGGACCCCATTCCAAGTTCATCGAATTCGTCGAACGGGAATCCTGTCCTCTGTCCCATCAGATAATGGGTCTCGTAGTTGTAGAATTCGTGGCCGGCCATCGCGTCGATGGAACTCTCCCCGAAACTGTGCTTGTAGGTCAGCAGCTGGTTCCAGGTGTAGCTGACGGTCCTCTGGTTCTCCTTTGTCAGACGTCCGGTCCCGGCCGCGTTGCCGTTTTCGCGGTTGTACATCGTGGAGTTGTTCTCTCCTACGATGTCGGCTCCGACGGAAGTGCTCAGCTTGAAATCTCCGAAATTCAGTCCGAGATGCCCGCGCAGGTTGACGTTGTCGCTGACCAGATAGTAGTCGTCATCGAAAAGAGTGGCGATGCAGTTGCGGTTGTTCTGCGCCCCTGCCGGCCTTGAGGATCCGTAGTCGAACACACGCTGTCCGTCTTCAAGGACGTAGGCCCCTTCGGTGTCGACTTCATAGACAGGGTAGACCGGAGCCATCATCATAGCTGTGTACCAGATGTTGTTCGCCTCCGTGCCGGAGGCCCCCAGGTAGTCGCTCCTGGAATTGGTGTAATTGGCGTTAAGACCGAATTCGATCCACTCGTAAGGGGTGAATTCGGCTCCGACTCTGGCGGTCAGACGCCGGAACGATGTCGTCCTGATGGTGCCGTTCTCGTCAAGGTAGCCGAGCGAGGCCAGATACTTGCTCGCGTCCGAACCTCCTGACATCGAGAAGAGATATTCCTGACGGGTCGGGAGTTTGGCCTTGGCCGCCCCAAGCCAGTCGGCGTCGTATTTTGTCTTCGCTCCGTCGACGACCTTCCCGTCCGCCGTGAAGAGATCCTCGACATCCTTGTCGAAGATGTTGTACTTGTTGTCGATGCCGAGAATGTTCTTCGCCAGCCGGGACGGAGTCAGGGAGGCGGCTTCACCCGGAAGATAGCCTTCGGTGTAGACGAGGTCGTTGTAGGTCGCCCTGTACATCTGTTCCATGTACTGGGTGGCGTTGACGGTCTCGTACGGACTTATCGCCATCGAATTGAAACCCAGGCGGGCGGTGAAGTCGATCGAGATCTTCTCCTCGGCGTTTCCACCGTTCTTTGTCGTCACGATCACGACTCCGTTGGCTCCTCTGGACCCGTAAAGCGCTCCAGCGGAAGCGTCCTTGAGCACCGAGATGCTTTCAATGTCATTGGGGTTCAGGGAACTGAGGCTGCCGTCAAAAGGGATTCCGTCCACGACGATGAGAGGCGAACTGCTTGCGTTTATGGAGCCGAAGCCTCTGACCATTATGCTGGAACCGCTTCCTGGCTGGCCGCTTCCCGATGTGGTCATCACGCCGGACATCTGGCCGTCAAGCATGCGGGAGACGTCGGCGACTGGTCTGTCGCGCAGTCTGTCGCCTCTGATCGTTTCCGCGGAACCGGTGAACGATTCTTTTGAAGCTGTGCCGTAGGCCACCACAAGGACATCCTCAAGCACGTTGACATCGGCGGCCATCGCGATGTTTATCGTCGCACGCCCGTTCACCGCCACGGTCTGCTCCTGCATCCCAAGGCAGGAAAACACAAGGACTGCGTCGGAAGGAACTGTGATTGAATATTTTCCGTCAAGGTCGGTGATCGAGTAACCGTTCCCGCCTTTTTCAAGGACAGCGACTCCTGGCAGTGGGGCATCATTAAGAATATCAGTCACCTGGCCGGTGACTGATATTCTCTGAGCGTAAAGTGACTGTACCGCCGTAAGCAGCGTCACCAATGTGAGCAGAACTTGTTTTGTTCTCATATCACTCTTTTATGCATCGGGTGGCGGCTCCGTACGAACGGTTCAGCTGGGTTTCGCTGGCCGGATTGCCCCAGGCCACGATTTCGTAGACCACCGTGTTTGAGTTGTCTGTACGGGTGTTGTACAAGGCGCTTCCTCCGACACTCTGCAGCGTGCCCTTGTTGGCATCGATGTTGCCGGTCAGCGGGAACCAGTATTCCTTGCCGGCCTTTGTCTTATAGCGGAAACCTATGCTCATCGCATAATCCTGATACCAAGGATAGGACTCATCGTAGGCTCCGTCGTCTGTCAGAGTGCCCTCTTTCTTGTACTCTTTGCGGAAGCCCCAACAGTCTCCGGAGGCCGGCATCCACCAACCTTCCGGACAAGGGTCATAGATGCTCTTGGCGTTGGTTCTGCCGCCCCAGAGGTCGTTGTTCTGGAGCGAGGCCTTGTCCGTGAGCCAGTCAACCGCAGGCCAGGAACTTGACGGAGCATAGTAGAACACATCCGGATTCTCGATGGCCAGCTGGAGGTTGGTGCTGGTGTAGTCGCTGTAGGTAGGCCTTTCTTCAGCCTTTATGTGGATCGTGTTGCCGTTGATGTCGTAGAGGGTTTTCTGCACGCTGGATTCCACGTCGTTTCCTCCAGGGAACGGATCCTTCCGTCCCCACTGGTACATAAGGCCGATGGCTTTCTTGCTGTACTTCTCGGCGCTCAAAGCTCCGAGGTTGCGGTCCATGTACTTGTAGGTGATGCCGTTGTCGTCGGTCCATTCAAAGATGTCGGCTTCCGGATCGTAGTCGGTCACCCAGACATGCCAGCTCCACACGATCCTGTCTCCGTCCTTGGCGGCTACCACGGCGTTGCCTTCTTTTCCGTCGGCTACCTTGACCACGACAACCCCTTCGCTTCCGTTGCCGGAAACAGAGCTGACGAGGCCGATGGCATCCTGCCAGACAAGCGACGCATTGTCAAACTCCAGAGCCGTGGTAGAGTTGCCTTTCACGGCCTTGATGGTCAGCGTGCCTCCTGGCTTCACGATGTGGCAGTTCGCGGCTCCGGCAGTGGTGGAGATCTCGACGAGGGCGAGCGAGCCTGAATATTCAACAACGCGGGCGTGGTCGTCGGTCGCGGTGATCTTTATGTCCAGGGTCTGCCCAATCGTGGCAGGGGCGTTGTATTTCACCTTGATGACATCTTCATTGACAGAGACTTCCGTACTCCAGCCGGAGGTGACTTCGACCACAGGCTCGCCTGAGATTTTCGCCGGGGCCAGATCGTTGACCTTGTAGGACAGGGTGAATGACCCTCCTGCCTTGACCGCCATCGACGACGGCTCTCCGAGCGCTGTGATCGTGAGAGCTTTCGAGGCTTTCACGGAGACGGAAACGCTCTTTGTGAGGCTGCGCTTGTGGGTGTCGCTCGCCGACAGCGACACCTTGACGGTCGTCGCTTCGGTGATCACTTCTGGAGCGGTCAGTTTGATGGTCCCCTGATAGTTGACGTAGTCCACCTTGCCAAGCGCGCAGGTGTACTCGCTGTTGTCTACTGAAGGCACAAGGTCAAGGGTGGCACCCTCGGAGCCTGTGACCGTGAAGGTGATGTCAAGAGTCTCTCCCGGCCCGATGGTCGGAGCGGCGTTGTCGAAGAATATTCCAAGGTCGCCGTAGTCCTCGTCGGACTTGCTGTAGTCATCGTCCGGCTCGTCGCTGGAACTTCCGCCGTTGCCGGTCACCGTCACGTCCACGAACCTTGTGAGTTTCCTGTTGTGCGAGTCGGACACTTTGAGGAACACCTGCGCCTCCAGGTCATTGGAGATTGACTTTGACGCGCTTACCCGGATGATTCCCTGGGCGTTGGCGTAATCCACCTCTTTCAGCTTGCAGGTCAGCTTGCTGTTGTCGGAGGACGGCTCGAAATCCAGAGCCGCTCCTTCGGAGCCTGTGACGGTGAAAGGAATATCTATGGTCTCTCCTGCGTTGAGGGCGACCTCGTCGGTGTCGAAGAGGATGTCGAGCTCCCCGTAGGATTCCATTATTTCGTTATAGGTGCAGCCTGCCATGGCCACCGCACCTATAACGATGGCTGATATTTTTTTAAGAAGATTTTTCATCTGATTCGGAGAATGTCCTGTGGATTATTCTTTGACACAGCGTGCCGGGAAGGCGTAGCTGAGATTGTACTTGCCCATGGAAGGTGTGTTGACCTTGATGGAAGAAAGGTCGTCGTAGTTGCCGTTGCCGGTAGTGTTGACCTTGTAGGTGCATCCTCTGAAGTAAGAAGCCGTCAGTTTGGCGGCGTAGTCCGGATCGACATCCGAGCACCATACAACGGCTGTAGGGAGAGGTTTGCCGACGCAGTTGGAGAACGAGAATTCAGTAGAGTTGGAGTTGATCTCTCCGGTCACGGTGAATCTCAGACCGTCATAGACGCATCCTCTGAACTGGACTTTCTTCTTGTTGCCCGGAACGTATTTGTCGTTTGTGCCGATGGCGGACTGGTCGAACGTCTCATAGTCGGAATCCCAGAGTTCCTGGACGTTTGTGGCGGATTTGACCGCGCTCCAGGCTGTTGTGCTGGCCACTTTGTAACCTGCAGGGCAAGGGTCATAGGCGCTCTTGCTGCCGCCGTTCTCCCAGAGAGCCTTGAAGTTGTCCGCTCCGAAAGTCGTGGCGTCGGTGGTGATCCAGCTGTAGGCGTGCTTGCATCCGCTGAAATACTTGTTGTTGTAGAAAACTGTAGGATTCTTTATGGCGTTCTCCAGGTTGTTGGCTTCGGTGTTGTTGACGATGCTGATTGTGACTTCAGCGCCGGAAGCGTCGTAGACAGGCCTTGTCGCATACTCTCCGTAGTGGATTCCAGGGAACGGATCCTTACGGCCGTACTGGTAGACAAGTCCGGTGGACAGCTCGCTCGTCTCGTCGAGATTCATCGCTCCGATGTTGCGGTCCATGAATGTGTACTCTCCGACGGTGACATCCTTAGGCGTGTCTGAGGTCACCCAGAAGAGCCAGCTCCACACTACATTGCCGGAGGCGTCCAGTCCGTTGACGACAGCGTTGCCTTCCTTGCCCGCGGTGAAGTGGACGATGGCGTCAGCGTCGTTGACCTGCGCCACCTTGTCGAAAAGGCCTGCCGCATCCTGCCAGGCGAGGGCGAGGGACACCGCTCCGGCCTTCTCTCCGCTGTTTCCTTTGAGAGTAGGGAACTGCGCGTAGGCTCCGGGAGCCACGATGAAACAGTTGGCCGCGTCGGTGAGCTTGACATATCCTTCAATCACGGTAGGGGTGACGCTGACGGTCTTGGAAGCTGTCCTGCTGTTGGCCGCGTCGCTGAAAGTCACGTTGACCTCGAAAGGAGTTCCGTCAAGAATCATCTCAGGGGCCGTGATTGTGACAGTGCCGTCTTCATTCCCCGAGTTGAGGGAATAGCTTACCGTGTAGTCCTCCACCGCGTTTTCCGTGACGACCACCGAAATGTCGTTTCCGCGGACATCGTTCAGGGTGAAGTCGATTTTTACGGTCTCACCTGAAGAGATGGTGACGGACTTGCCGTCAAGGGCGGGGAATTGGGGGTCCAACTCTTCGTAGGCCTTTTCGCACGACGCAAAGACAGCGGCGATAGCGATCGCCGCGACGCTTTTGAAAATCTGTTTCATTTGTTAGTTTGTTTATAAATACACTTCCGAAAGTAAGGGATTCCTTTCCGGAAATCCAATTGTTTTTCAGCGAATATTCAATTTAATCGTTTCGCTGAATGATTATGCGTGTTTTATTTCGTTTCCGGGGGCATTAAAGCGAGGACTGGATTCCGGCGATAATTTTGCCAGATGACCATCTTTATGACTATCTTCGCGGTGGAAACGGGATTCTTTCAGGATGAATCCCGGTCCGGAAAGGAATTTTAGGAATATGATCAAGTCAATGACCGGTTACGGC
>CAVJKE010000031.1:0-11476 GCA_963649695.1 bacterium | reverse complement strand
CCTTTCTGATGCGGGGAAAGTGGAAGGTGAAGGATCCGCTCGTACTGCACTCGTTCGAGGAATGCAAAAAGGACAAGATGGCCTTCGCGGAGAATTTCCACCTCATCGAGACCCACGCCAACATGATGCATCCTGACACTATCATCGAGCCTGTCGGTGACGGCTATGTGCAGATCAATCCGCCGTATCCGCCGTCCACCACGCAGGAGATGGATTCGTTCTGGGACCTGCCTTTCACCAAGCTGCCGCATCCCCGCTACAAAGGGAAGAGGATTCCGGCGTACGACATGATCAAGGACTCCATCATCACGCACAGAGGCTGTTTCGGAGGCTGTAATTTCTGCACCATAGCCGCGCACCAGGGCAAGTTCATCCAGTCCCGCTCGCAGGAGTCGATCGTGGCCGAGGTGAAGAAACTCGCGAAGATGGCGAACTTTTCCGGGAATATCTCGGACCTCGGCGCGCCCACCGCGAACATGTACGGGATGAAGGGCAAGAACCCCGACCTCTGCGACAAATGCCGCAGGAAGTCCTGCCTGTACCCGTCTCCTTGTCCGAATATGAACCGTTCGCACAAGCAGGTGCTTGAACTGTACCGCAAGGTGGACTCAGTGCCGGGCATACGCCATTCGTACATCGGCAGCGGCATCCGCTACGACCTTTTCCTTGACGAGAACGGCTTTGTGGACGAGACCTCCAAGCCTTATCTTGAGACGCTGGTCCTCGACCACACGTCAGGCCGTCTGAAGGTGGCTCCGGAACACACCGAGGACAAGGTGCTCCAGTACATCGCCAAGCCTTCGTTCAAGCTTTTCGTCCGCCTTCGCGCGGAGTTCGACAAGATCTGCCGGAAGTACGGCCTGAAGACCGGCATAGTGCCTTACTTCATATCCTCGCATCCGGGATGCACTATGAAGGATATGGAGAATCTTTCCAGGAATCCGGCTCTGAAGGGCATCTATATGGACCAGGTGCAGGATTTCACCCCGACCCCTATGACGACGTCGTCCGTGATGTACTACACCGGCATCGACCCGAGGACGATGAAACCTGTCTTCGTGGAGCGCGATCCGGAAAAAAAGAAGAGGCAGAAATCATTTTTTTTCAGAAAATAATCCCGCGGTTGTTACGCGATTAAGAAAAATGTCTTATTATTGCACCCGGATTTTTCGGGGTGCTGCCGGCCTCGCTTCAGAGCGGTCTTCACGGTCGGTTTCCCGATGGATGAAAATTTTATTTGGTGGAGTTATATGGCTCAGGATCAGAAAAAAAGACACGCTGTTAGCTACGAGAACATGTCAGATGCTCTCTTGGCCGCTTTCAATGAGAAGTACCCGGGGGGATACAATGAGTATTTCCCGGATTTGAAGAAATACCCGAAACCTGACGGTTCATCTTTTTATGCCGTAACGGTCGAGACAGAAGATTCGATATACCTTGTCAAGATCAAGGTGAAGACCGACGACGCCGAGTCGCTCGAGAGGTGGCTTGACAACGCTGAGGATGAGGAGAACGAGGATGTGGCCGGATCTTCGGCCGACGCTCCGGAGGAGTCAGCCCTCCCGGACGACAACATCTCTCAGTACGGCGAAGAAGACTCGGCCGAGTAGACTTCCTGCCGCGTGCGGCCTTTCCGCACCGGTGTGATGCGTTCCGCGGATGCGGAAATTGAAAATGATAAACGTATTGTCCAGCCGCGCTTTGCCGCGGCTTTTTCTCTTTACGGCGATATTCTTTGGAATATTCCAAGGCTGTTCCCGGAACGTCGTGCCGGCCGCCAGGCTTGAGCAGGGGTACCTGCTTTTTGTCGTCAGCGGGGAGGCCAACAACATCACTTCCGTGACGAAGGGCTTCGAAGGCCTTGGAATCGACCACGTGGCTATGGTCTCCGGTCTGAAGGATTCCTCCGGCCGCGACCCCGTCATTTCAGTCATCGAGGCTGTCCCTGAGGAAGGTGTCATAGAGTCTTCGCTCGATGCGTTCCTCGGCAGGCTGTCGGCTTCGGACGCGGTGGTCGTGGGACGTGTGGAAGGCCTTGACTCCGAGGCGAGCGTGGCCGGCGCGCGCCGCTTTCTCGGCTGTCCTTACGATGATCTTTTCTACCCCGGGGACTCTGCCGTCTATTGCTCGGAACTTGTGCAGCTGTCCTGTGTGGACAGGGCAGGGGAGAGGGTCTTTGACCTGATTCCTATGTCGTTCCACGACAGCACAGGCACCGTCACACCTTTCTGGAAAAATTTCTACGCCGCGAGGGGACTGTCAGTCCCGGAAGGCAGGCCTGGCACCAACCCGGGCCAGATTTCAAGAGACCCGGCCGTCCGGATTCTCGGGCGGCTGGGAAAATGAGTTTCAAGGATTTAGTTTCAAGGATTTGTAAAGGACCTGTTCCGGACTATCGCGCCAGGTCGATCGTGTAGTCGGCGTTGTAGACGATCCTGCGCACTGCCTGGTTCACATAGCCGCCGCGGGAGGTCTTGACAAGGTTGAAACTGGACTGCAGGCCCGAACCCTTGAGAGAAGAGGCACGGTCGAGTTTCCCTGCATATTCAGAACTCATCCGGGTGAAGAACGTCATCAGGTCATAGCCTTGGAAGGCGGACCTGCTCGGCTCTGTCCCGCACAGGGCGCGGTATTTCATCAGGAAGTCCTGGACTGCCTTCGAGTCGTAGTCCACATAGTAGGAGACGCTGGCGTGCAGGTTGAGCTTGTGGAGCTGCTCTACTTCAATCTCGTCGAAAGTCCTGAGTTTGGAGGTGCTGTAAAGCACGATGTCTTTTTTCTGGCTTGAAATGAGGTACAGAAGCCTGGTGACCTCGATGACGAAGGCCTTGTTGTCGGAGGCGATGACGACTCTTGAAGTGCCGTCCGCAGGCATCAGGGAACTGATCCTGCCCATCATCTGCCTTCCTTCGAGGATGTTGAAGGAGATGCTTGAATATGTCAGGCCGGAATTCTTCACTGCGTTTGCCACCTCAGCGGAATAGCCGCTCGGGGTCACCCCCTTCTGGGTGATCAGGATCACTTTGTCGTGCCGTTCCGAATCTGATCCGATCCATTCCACCATGTCCCCGATCTGGGAACTTGTAGGGGCCGGGGCCTGGATTATGTTCGGAATCGTGTCGGCGAGCGCCTCTGCCTTAGGGTCGAGAGGGGAGACGATCCAGGTCTTGCCTTTGCTGGCGTTGACGGCTCTCGCTATGTCGGAGTTCGAGACAGGCCCGATCACGAAGTCGCTCGAGGCGAACCTCTCTTCGGTGACAGGCATCGCTCCGCCGGCCACGTCGTAGACGTTGAGTTCCACAGTCTGTCCGTCGCTCTTGAGGTCGTCCACCGCCAGCAGAACCCCGCTGTAGAAGTCCATCATCTGGCCGCTTGCCTTCGATGAAGCGTTGAACGGAAGCAGGAGCGAGACGCTTGACTCATGTTTTTTCTTGTTGAATATCTTGTCGAAGATGCCCTCCTCGGATTCTTCGGCCGGAGCGGCCTTTTCTTCGGTCAGCGTCTCGGCCACCTGTGTGCCGGTGGTCTCCGCCTTGTCGCCTTCCCAGTTTTCAGGGTGCAGAGGAATCTTCAGTTCGTCCCTGCGCCTGATCTTCTCGGAGGTCATCCCGTTGATGTTCATTATCGACTCTTTCGAGACGTTGTACTTTTCGGCGATCGAGGCGAGGTCCTCGAACCATTTCACCCTGTGGATGAAATATTCACCCTGCGCACCGTCCTGCGAGGCGGTCTTGTCCGTCTGCGCGGCGACGGTTTTGTCCTGCCCGCCGGAGACAGTCACGGTCTCGGCCTCCTTTGTCTTCGCCCCGCTGTTGCAGGGAATGAGGATGATCTGGTCTTTCTTCAGGCCTTCGGTGGCGAGGTTGAGGTTGGGGTTCGAGTCGTAGACCTCCTGCAGGGTCACGTTGTAGGCCTTGCAGATCGAGTACAGGGTCTGGCGTTCCTGGACAACGTGCGAGTAGAAAAGCTTACCGTTGAAGCGGACTTTCTCTGTGGACACTTCGACTTTCGGAGAAGTGTATTCCTGTCCCGCCGCTTTCTGCGCGCAGGACAAAACAAGGCATAGCGCCGCAAGTATGATGGTAAGTTTTCTTTTCATTATCTCTTGTACAAATTGTCTGTGAACTCTATGAGGCTCTTGCTGAACGATTTCCAGGACAGACGTTCTTTCTCCGCCCGGATGGCGTTCACGCAGAGCGCCTTGGTGTTTGCGTCGGCGAAATAGCCGCGGATCTCTTTAAGGATGCTGTCCACATCGGCGCGCGGGGCCACGAAACCCGTGCCGCAGTCGCCGATTGACTGGCGGAGGCCTCCGACATCAGTGACGACCATAGGCACCTCGAAATGGTAGGCTATGGCGCTGATTCCGCTCTGCGTCGCCGACCTGTATGGCAGGACCGCAAGGTCCGCGGCCGAGAAATAGGTCTTGACCTCGGAATCCTTGATGTAGCGTGTGAAGATCTTTATCCTGTCTTTGGCCGGTGAGGCGTCGATGATCCGCTGGTACTTCTCGAACGAGCCGTAAGGCTCTCCGGCGACGATCAGCTGGTAGCTTTCGTCCAGTTTCCCGAACGCCTCCAGCAGGATGTCAAGCCCTTTGTAGGCTCTGATCAGGCCGAAGAACAGAAGGTTCTTCTTGCCGTGTTCGAGGCCGAGCGCGTTTTCGGCCTCCTCTCTCGGAAGTCTCTCCCCGAAATGCTCGTAGATAGGGTGGAAAAGGGTCACGTCCGGCTTGGCAGGAGCGATCCTCCTAAGGTCTTCCGCCACCTCGTCGCAGAGGGTGACGGCCCCGGAACATCCTGACAGAAAGTACTTTGTCAGCGGTGTGTCGAAGAATTTCGGCTCGTGCGGGACCACGTTGTGCATGATGGCGACCACCTTGCATCTTTTCCGGAGCCTCCTCGCTATGTAACCCAGGGAGGGCGCGAAGTAGGACATCCAGTAGCTTATGACCACAAGGTCCGGCTTCCAGGCCTTGATGGCCCTGAAAGTTGAACCGTAGGTAAAAGGATTGGCCGTATCCAGGAGAGCCTGGCTCTCGATGGGTACGGCGTCATCATCCTTTGTGACGTATTGCGTCTTCCCCGGAAAAAGGAATTCCGGATACTGTCTCTTGAAGTTGAACGCTTTGACCGTGTGGCTTTTCCCCAGCTCCAAGTAAAGACTTGCGTTGAACTGAGAAATCCCTCCTCTGAAAGGGTAGAAGCAGGAAAGGAAAGCGATTCTCAAGGGACTATTCAGCTTTATCTTCAGTCTCGGTCTCTGAGGCCTCGGTCTTGCCGTTGCTCTTCGTGTACTCGGCGTTCAGACCGGCGATGATGGCGTCGGTGACGTCAAGCTCAGGATCGCCTACGGCTACCGGTGCAGGCAGAAGGTCACCCTGTGTGGCGATGATCATGGCGTAGTGATGCTCCTCGTTGAACTTGTCAAGGAAGGTCTTGATGGCGTCGGCGATCTGGTTCATCATCGCCTGCTGCTCCTCGGCTATCTCCTGCTGCTTCTGGGCGGCGAAGTTGTTGTAATTGTTCTGCTGCTCCACGAGCTTCTGGTTCTTCTGCTCGGCTACGGAGCGTACGAGAAGACCCTTGTCAAGGTCTGACTGGAACTTCTTGGCCTCGTTCTGGAGCTTCGTGCCTCTTCTGTTGAGCTCATCCTGGATGCCCTGCACCTTGTTCTCAACAACTGAACGCAGGTCGTTGGCCTTGTCGTACTGGTCGAGCACTTTGTCAAGGTTGAACCATACGATGGAGCCGGCCTGGGCTGTGACTTCGACGGCTTCTCCGTCGGTAGTTTTCTTGCCGTTTCCTTTGCTTGTGAGTTGGGAAATCCCGAGAACAGCCACGGCCACAAGGGCTATGATGCTGAGAATCAGTGGTGTTTGTTTCATTTTATTGTTAATTTTGTTGTTGTTCGGTCAATGTTCAACGTTACAAATGTAGTTAAAAATTCTTAATCTTTGAACGGTAAGCCTGGATTGTTCGCTCCAAACCCATATAAAGGGCGTCGCAGATGATGGCGTGGCCTATGGAAACCTCGTCCGTCCACGGAATCGTGCGGATGAAATACTCGAGGTTCTCGAGGTTCAGGTCGTGGCCGGCGTTCAGCCCCAGCCCGAGTTCTCTCGCCCTCTCGGCTGTGGCCAGGTAGGGGGCTATCGCCTTGCCAGGATCCGCAGGATATTCTTCGGCGTAGCCGGCGGTGTAAAGCTCGACCCTGTCGCAGCCGCAGGCCTTCGCCCCTTCCGCCATCGCCGGCGAAGGGTCTATGAATATGGAGGTGCGGATACCTTTCTTTTTGAACGTGGCGCAGACCTGGGTCAGGAACTCCCTGTTGGCCACCGTGTCCCAGCCGGAATTGGAGGTGATCGCGTCGTGGGCGTCAGGCACAAGGGTCACCTGGTCCGGAACGACCTCAAGCACGAGGTCGATGAAACTCGGGATAGGATTGCCTTCGATGTTGAACTCTGTCGTCACCGTAGGCCTTATCGCGCGCACGTCTGAGTATCTTATGTGTCTTTCGTCCGGTCTCGGATGCACAGTGATGCCTTCCGCCCCGAATCTCTCGCAGTCTATAGCCGCTTTCTCAACATCCGGCATGTTGCCGCCCCGGGCGTTGCGCAGGGTGGCTATCTTGTTGATGTTCACACTAAGTCTTGTCATAGCCGTATTCTTTACCAATTCTTTACCATTAAGAGCTGACAAAAGTAGTGAATTATGTTCAGATTTAAGCAGAAAAGTGCTATTTTTGAAATCCGTTTTCAACAGGGTGGCCATATTTTAAAACACACAAGATAATTTAAAACGCACAAGATAATTTCGGATGAAGATAGCTTTATATTCAAGGGAAGCGGTCGCTGAAGGCGACGGGAGGCTTTCCCGGATGGTGCGGAGGCTGGAGGAGGCTTCCGTCGAGATTTACAGGATCATCGGAGAGGGGACACTGAGTCCCGGCACCGGCCTCGTGATGAGCGTCGGCGGCGACGGCACCTTCCTTTCCGCTTCCCGGATAGTCGGCGGCAGCGGAATCCCTGTCCTCGGAGTCAATCTCGGCCGTCTCGGCTTCCTTTCTGAATATAGTCCCGAAGAGGCCTGCGAGGCTGTCCTGTCTGGGGAATGGTCGGTGGAGGACCGGACCCTCCTGCACATCGTTCCCGCCGGTGGGGAACTTTCCGGCGATCCGGATTTCTACCCGTTCGCCCTCAATGAAGTCTCGGTACACCGCAGCGGGGCCGCTCTGCTGGGGGTGGATGTCAAGATAGACGGCCACGCCTTGCCGACTTACTGGGCGGACGGGCTGCTGGTGGCCACCAGCTCGGGTTCGACGGCATATTCATTAAGCGTGGGAGGTCCCATCTGCGTGCCGGAGGCGAAGGTTCTGATCATCGCGCCCATCGCTCCGCACAATCTCAACGCCCGTCCGCTTGTGGTGCCGGACTCCGCCGACATCCGCCTCTCGATGCGTTCGCGTGACGAGGGGGTGATGCTTTCGATGGACAACAGAAACCATCTTGTACCGCCGTGCACGGAGCTTGAAGTGAAGGTGGCACAGTTTTCGCTTAAGAGGGTGCGTCTTAAAAACACAAGTTTCATCAAGGCTCTGACGACAAAATTGTTCTGGGGCGAAGACATCCGCAACAGCGGAGAATAATTTTTTTTACTTTTTTTATGAGCGAGATCAGCAATATCCCTGTCCATGTGTCCATCATTATGGACGGCAACGGGCGTTGGGCCAAAAGCCGTGGACTGGACAGGGGGGCCGGACACATAGAGGGCGTGGAAAGTGTGAGGGTCTGTGTCGAGGCCGCGGCGCGCGCGGGGGTGAAGTATCTTTCATTGTTCGCTTTTTCCGAGGAGAATTGGGGGAGGCCTGAAAGCGAGGTCAGCTCGCTGATGGCCCTGATGATGAAGTCTATGGCCGCCGAGATGGATTCTCTCGCCGCCAAGGGCGTGGCTTTCAGGGTGATAGGCGACACATCGAGGTTGTCGGATTCTCTGGTCGAGGCCATCAAGTCCGCTGAAGCGAAGACCGCTCCGGCCCCGGGCGAAGAGCCGCTCCTGACCCTTGTCGTCTTCCTCAGCTACAGCGGAAAATGGGACATCGTCCAGGCCGCCAGGCGGATTGCCAAAGAATATTCCGCCGACCCGCAAGGGCTGGAATCTCTTGATCCAAAGCAATTTGAAAAATATCTGTCCACCGCCGGCATTCCGGATCCGGACCTTATCATCCGCACGTCGGGGGAGAAGAGGCTGAGCAACTACCTTCTCTGGCAGGCCGCGTACTCGGAGTTCGTCTTCGTGGACACCCTGTGGCCTGATTTCCGGGAAAAGGACTTCCTCGCCGCCCTTGAAGAATATTCCCGCAGGAACAGAAGGTATGGAAAAGTTAAATAACTTGCGTATATTTGTGGCTTAATTCAATGAAGAAAGTAGATTCGATGAAAGTATATCGTCTGTTATGCGCCGCGGTCTTGTCTCTCGCCTTTCTCCCGGTTTACGGGCAGGAGGCTGAGAAGAAATCAGAACCAGTAGAGATAGACTACGACCATCCTCAAACTTATTACATCGGCGGCATCTCCGTCGAGGGCAACCACCAGTTCTCCGAGCAGCAGGTCATCTCTTTGACAGGCCTTCAGAAGGGGCTGCGAGTCACCGTCCCGAGCGACGACATCTCTTCGATCGTGACCCGTCTGTGGATGCAGCGCTATTTCGAGGACGTGGCCCTGAGCATCGACCATCTCAGCGAGAACAGGGATTCCGCTTTCTTCGTCATCCACATCCAGGAGCGTCCGAGAGTGTCCAGGTGGCTGTTCACGGGAGTGCGCAGCGGCGAGAAGAAGGAACTTGAGGAAAGGTTGAACCTCCGCCGTGGCGGCGAGTTCTCTGAATATGTCTCCAAGACGTCGTCGGACATCATCAAGCGCTACTACGCCGACAAGGGCTTCCTCAACTGCAAGGTCGATGTGCAGACCCGCAAGGACTCCATCGTGAGGAACGCCATCAAGGTCAACTTCGCCATCGACAGAGGCAGCAAGGTCAAGGTGCAGGACATCAAGTTCGAGGGTACGGAAGGATTCAAGGACTTCACCCTGTCCCGCTCGATGAAGAAGACAAAGGCCAAGAAGTGGTACAACTTTTTCAACAGCAAGAAGTTCAACGAGAAAGAGTACCCTAACGACAAGAACAACCTCATCAGCAAGCTGAACGAGTCGGGCTATCGTGACGCGAGGATCCTCCAGGATTCCATCTACTACATCACTCCGGACAGGCTCGGCATCGACTTCAAGATCGACAAAGGCAAGAAATACTATTTCAGGAACATCACCTGGACCGGCAACTCGGTCTACTCGACCGACCAGCTGAACCAGATCCTCAACATCCGCAAGGGCGACGTCTACGATGTCGTGACTATGCAGAAGAGGCTTCAGGGAGGCGGCAAGCAGGGTGACCAGGATGTCTCCAAGATCTACCGCGACAACGGTTACCTGTTCTTCAACGTCACTCCTGTCGAGCTTAACATCCAGGGCGATTCCGTGGATGTCGAGATGAGGATCTCGGAAGGCAAGCAGGCCACTCTGAACAACATCATCATCAACGGCAACGACCTGACCAACGAGAAGGTGGTCCGCAGGCAGATCGCCACGAGACCGGGCTATCTTTTCAGCCAGACCGATTTCGAAAGGTCCATCAGGGAGATCGCGTCCCTCGGCCAGTTCGACCCTGAGGCCATCGCGGACGCTTCCAAGGGCTATTCCATCATTCCTAACCAGCTGAACAACACCGTCGACCTCGTCTACAACGTGACCGAGAAGCCTTCCAGCCAGCTGGAACTCTCCGGCGGTTGGGGAGCAAACACCTTCGTGGCCACGGTCGGTGTCAACTTCAACAACTTCTCCACGAAGCGTTTCTTCGACAAATCCGCCTGGAGGCCTGTGCCTCTCGGCGACGCCCAGAACCTCTCGCTTAGGTTCCAGACCAACGGTACCTACTACACCTCTCTCGTGTTCTCGTTCTCGGAGCCTTGGCTCTTCGGCAAGAAGCCGACCTCGCTGAACCTCCAGTCCTACTACACGAGGCAGACGGATTCCTACCTCGCCATCGGCCTCCTGTCCAACGACAAGGTGATGCAGGTCTACGGATTCTCGGCCGGTATCGGCACCCGTCTGAAGTGGCCTGACAACTACTTCGTCTTCTACAGCGGCCTCAACTGGCAGATCTACGACCTGAAGAACTGGATCAGCGGCTACTTCATGTTCAACGACGGAAAGTCGCACAACCTCAGTCTGACGATGAGCCTGAGCCGTAACTCGACAGACCAGCAGATCTACCCTCGTATGGGTTCTAACTTCAGCGCCAGCCTCCAGCTCACTCCTCCATATTCATTGCTGAGGAAGAAGGATCTGGGCAACCTGGACGCCAACGGCGATCCGGTCAGGGTGTCAAGCTACAAGGACATCGACTACGACACCTGGAGCTCCGCCGACCGCTACAAGTGGATCGAGTACCATAAATGGAAGGTCAGCGGCGAACTCTACACCAAGGTCATCGGCGACTTCGTGATCATGACCCGCGCGCAGTTCGGTTACCTCGGCTACTACAACCGCAGGTGGGGATATTCTCCGTTCGAAGGCTTCAGGGTCGGCGGTGACGGTATGTCCGGCTACGACACCTACGGAGCTGACATCATCGCCCTGCGTGGCTACGAGAACTACTCGCTCACCCCTTGGGAGGCCACTCCGTACAACACCAGCGGCTATTACGCCGGCAACGTCTACGACAAGTTCACGATGGAGTTCCGCTATCCTGTCATCCTGCAGCCTCAGTCCACGATCTTCGTGCTGGGCTTCCTCGAGGGAGGAAACTGCTGGTCAGACATCAAGAAGTTCAATCCGTTCCAGATCAAGCGTTCCGCCGGTGTCGGCGTGAGGGTCTATCTGCCGATGATCGGTCTGCTCGGTATCGACTGGGGTTACGGTTTCGACAACACGGACAAGAGCGACAGAAGCCAGTTCCACTTCTTGATTGGACAACAATTTTAATAATATTTCTTACATTTGCACCTGCGTCCCGGCTGAACGGTCAGCGGGACCGGCGGAAAACAGACAAAAAGGGAAACTGATAAAATTCTATAAAAATGAAAAAGATTCTTATGATCGCCGCAATGGCGTTGTTTACTTTGAGCGCCTCAGCGCAGGCTAAGTTCGCTATTGTCGACTACAATGAGCTCGTTACGCTCATGCCTGAGGCAGACGCCGCCAGGACCCAGATGAATGCCGCCCAGAAAGAGGCTCAGGACACCTACCAGAGCATGGTGGACGAGGCCCAGGCAAAGTATAGCGAGTACCAGCAGAAGCAGTCAACCTGGACTCCTGCCATCAAAGCCAGCAAGGAGAAGGAACTCGGTGACATCCAGCAGAGGATCCAGGAGTTCCAGCAGTCCGTTCAGACAGAACTCCAGCAGCAGAACCAACAGCTGTTGG
>CAVJKE010000030.1:0-11625 GCA_963649695.1 bacterium | reverse complement strand
GTTACAGATTTCTCAAGACTGGAGCTCAACCTCCAGAACTGTCTTGCCAACTACCGCTACTTCCGTTCCAAGCTGAAACGGACGACCAGACTGCTGGTGCTTGTCAAGGCCAACGCCTACGGACACGGGTCGGTGGAGTTCGCGTCGATGATGCAGAACGCCGGAGCCGATTACCTCGCCGTGGCCCTTCCTGTCGAAGGGATCGAGCTCAGACGCTCGGGAATCAGCCTTCCGATACTCGTGCTGACCGCCGGGACCGACTTTTTTGAAGAGATCATCGAAAACCGCCTGGAGCCGGGGATTCCCAACCTCTACACCCTGAAAGCGCTGGTCGAGGTCCTCAAGAGCCGGGGAATCAAGGACTTCCCGGTCCACATCAAGTTAGACACAGGGATGCACAGGCTCGGATTCATGACGAGCGAGCTTGAAGACCTGCTGGCCTTCCTCAAGACCTGCCCTGAAGTCAGGGTCAAGTCCATCTACTCGCATCTCGCGGTCGCCGAAGACCCTTCCATGGACGGGTTCACGCTCGGCCAGATCCGGATGTTCGAAGCGAACGCCGCCCGCATAGACGGCTCGCTCGGCTACCACCCGATGTGGCACATCCTCAATTCGGCAGGCATAGAGCGGTTCACCTCCTTCCAGCACGACATGGTCCGCCTTGGTGTAGGAATATACGGGATCAGCGCGTTGCCGGATGTCCACCTTCATCCTGTGGCCTCTCTGAAAGTCAAGATACTCCAGATCAAAGACCTGAAACCGGGCGACGGGGCCATCGGCTACGGCCAGCACGGCAAGATCGCTCCGGAAGGCACCCGGATAGCCACCATCCCGGTAGGCTACGCCGATGGCATCGACAGGCATCTCGGCTGCGGCCACGCCAGTTTCTCGCTCAACGGTCACCGCGTGCCGACGATCGGCAACATCTGTATGGACATGTGTATGGTCGATGTGACCGGAGTCCCGGCAGAGGTCGGTGACACGGTGACGATTTTCGGTGAGGATCCGACGGTCAGCGAACTCGCCTCCATCCTCGACACAATCCCCTATGAGATAATGACATCAGTTCCACGCCGTATCGAACGCATCATAGTGCGGAAATAACCAGAAAGACAATCCGGCCGGCAGAAGCCGAGCTATCATAAAAGAGGAGGCGGACCGTCAAGGCCCGCCTCCGTCAATATTAAAGCACACGCTTGATTTACAGCGTCATCTCAAAGTAAGGGCTGGCTTCCTCACCCCTGATACGGTGAGTACCGCCGTTCGGCACATCAAGAGCGCCGCTGCCGCCAGCACGGAAGTTGGCGACGACCTTGACCCTGATCTGGAAGCCCTTGGAAGCCTTGGTGGCCACGTAATTGAAGTCAACCGTGAAGTCAGCCGTCTTGTTCTGGCTGATGTTGTAGGTGACATCCTCATCGTTGACCTTGGAAGTGGTGGTCGCCGTGACAGGTTTCCACTCGTCTCCGTCAAGAATCTCGGCGAGGAAGTACTTCATTCCGCCGGCGGAAGCCCTGGTCACGAAATAACCGTGGATCTTGGCTCCGACAGGGATGCCTTCAGGATAGTCGACGGTGAACAGCCAGTAGTCTCCAGGCCAGCCGCCGGTGATGTACGGCTCGCCGGTCTTTCCGACGATGCGGGAAGCTGCGCTGTTCTTGTCGATGTCGGTCTTGTCCACCTGCACATAGGAAAGCTTGCCCGATCCGCCTCCGTTGGCCGGAACATACATTCCTCCGTCACCGGCGGCCTTGTCCTTGGTCCCGGCGGTGCCGCCGAACTTGTCGGCATAAGACGCCATCGTCTCGGCGTTGAGAACCCACTTCGCAAGGGTGATCACGGCCGGAGTCTGCGTGACGGTGATCCAGGCCTCGACCTTCTCCGCAGTGTTGTAGACCCTTACCTTGCCGGTTCTGCTGACGGAACCCGAATTCTCGGCGAGGGTAAGAGCGACCGTGGTCACGTCGACCATAGCCTTGGTGCCGACGGCCTCGGCAGAAAGCCAGTCGGAGCCTTCGGTCACCTCAACCTCATAGGAGACGTTAGCCTGGACGGAAACCGTGGCCGAAGTCACTGTGCCGTTGACGTTGACGTAGTTGCCGCCCACGATGCTGATGAACGGAGAAAGAGTCTGTCCTGCCGCACTCTGCACAACCTGGATCTTGCGGGTCGTGAGACCTGACTTGATGACGATCTCGCCCTGGCGCAGGGTGCTGAGTTCGCTCTGGTCGCAGGTCAGCGTGACAGTGGACTCCTCCCCTGCCAGACCTTCAGCCACGTCAAGATGCAGCCAGCTGGCCGTCGTGGAGATGGTGAAGTCGGCGTCGGACTTGACGGTGAAGGTCACCGGAGCCGCAGGAGTGCCGTCGAAGGTGACGAGATCGTTCTCGATGCCGCCCACCTCGACGTTAGCCTCGACCATTCCTTCAGCGGAAACGACCTGGATGTCATCAAGATAGTAACGGAATATGGTGGAGCTTGTGACCTCGCCGTAAGGGTGGATGGAGAGTCTCGTCTCGGCGGTCGCTCCGACGATCTTGACCATCGCGTCGTTCCAGAACATCTCGCCCTGCTTCTGGTTATGGTTGATGAGGTCGCTCATCTGAGCCTGGCCGGAGGAAGTCACGATGGCTCCCGGACCTTCAGCGATCTCGACCACGAGCTGGGTGGCGTCAGGAGTGGTGCTCTTAGGCATATGCGAACACCACTTGAAAGTGAGGAACAGGTCCATCGACCCTTCGATCTTGAAGTTAGGCAGAGTGAGACCGGAAACCTTGCCGGTAGCGCCGAACTTGAAGTACTGGTCCTGGAGATAGATCGTCTTGGAGGACGGGTTCAGGTCGGTGTAGCCTCTGGACCGCAGTTCGTCAAGCACGAGGATTCCGTTGCTGACGAGTGTGGAGTAGATGTTGGCGCAGCCGTCCGTGGCCGCTGTCACAAGGCTGACGCAGTCAGTGATCTTGTTCTTGGCCGGAAGCTTGGCGTTGGCCTCTTCGATGAACGGGGCGAGCCAGCTGAAATCATCCTTGAAAGGAAGTTCCTGACCTCTGATCTCGGCCTTTCCGAGATCCTCGTAGGAAACCGCAAGGATCAGGTGACCCTTCTTGTCCTCGCCCAGGTAGTAGCCCGTGAACGCGGTGTTGTGATCGACGATGGCGCTGTAGTCCTCTGTCGGTTCATAGAGCGTGGCCACCTGCTTGCCGTCGATGGAGAGCTTGTCGCCCGTAGCGTAGACGGCCGAGATGCTGACATATTCAACCTTGCCCGGGGCGTAGGCCGTCTCTGCGGTCAGGTCTTTGGCGGCGGCAGGATATTCAACGGTCCCCTCGGACACGAAGAAGGCGTCCTCAAGGTTGATCACGTTGATGCCGTTAAGCTGCGCCACATCTCCGGTGAGGGTGAGTCTGCAGCCGAGGCTGAGGGTATTGTCCGAGCCGACCACATAGATGTCGCTCGTGCCGTCGCTGACCACAAAGCCGTTCTTGCTCTGAGCCACGATCTGGCATTCGGACAGTTTCGCCCTGTCCTCCGCTTTAAGAGAAAGGGCCTCGGTGACAGTCTGGGCGGTCACATCCCTGAACCTGTCCATCTTCTGCGTGACAGGGACTATGACATCCTCAAGGGTGGACGCTCCTTTGATGATGAGGCTGGCCTCGCGGGCTTCCTCGGCGAAGTTCTCCTCGGCCGTGACGGTGATGTCCATCGTACCCTGGCCGGAGGTCGGGCTTACGGAAAGCCAGGTGTCGGTCACATCGGCCTGCCAGGTGCCGTCAGCGTAGACGGTCATGGTCCTGCTCGTGGCGATGGCCGGCAGATTGATCTCCGACTCCCCTACGAGAATGGCCTTCGACTCGGAAATAGATTCGTCCTCGCAGCCGATGAGCGGCAGAAGCGCGGCGGCCGCGGCAAGAATGAATGAATATTTAAAAAGTCTCATAACTGTTCAATGATTTTAGAAGGAGAGACCGTCGTCCCAACCAGGGTTCTGGGTGAGGTTAGGGTTAAGCGTGCGGTCATCGATAGGAATAGGATAAAGGTAATCCCTTTCAGGATCGAAGGAGAAGGTGATGCCATGGTGGCAGACCATATAGCCGCTTTCACCGTCGCTGAGGAATATGTCCGTGCCGATCTTGGCCACGACAGTGGCTGCGCTTGAACTTGGCTTCGACTGCCCGTCGGTGTAGAGGCAGTAGTCGTTGGTGCCGTCACCGTCGATGTCGTAGGTGCCGGGACCCGGGAAATATATTCCGTAATATGGCTGGGCGAGAAGATGTCCCACCTTCCACCTCATAAGGTCGTCGTAGCGGAAGCCTTCCTGGGCGAGTTCGACGGCCCTTTCACGGCGGATCTCGAGAATCACGCCAGTGTTCTCTCCGGTGACGTTCGGGTAGAACTGCTCGGTCTGGAGATAAGGGTCAGGATTGGCGTTCGCGGCGGCCATATCCATAGCCGGCATACCGGCGCGGGCGCGCAGAAGGTTGACCGACTTGTCAAGGTCGTCCTGGGTAAGAGTGCCGGCCTCGGCCTTGGCCTCGGCGTAGTTGAGGTAGACCTCTCCAAGACGGAAGACGCAAAGGTCGTTGTAGGACTTGCTGAACTTGTCGTAGCTGAGGTTGGTGTCCGGCATAAGGAACTTGGCCATCTGGTAGCCTGTCATCGTGACGACCGGATCGACTCCCAGGGTAGTGGAAGAGAACTTGAGAGAGCCGGCCTCCTCGGTAAGCCTGCGGTAGCCCGGAATCCTGATGGTCTGGCCGAGACGAGGGTCGCGGTCGGACACCTCTTCGCTGAACTGCATCGTCTGCCAGCCTTCCCTGTCGGTGAACCTCGTGCCGTCCTTCATCAGGTAGGCGTCCACGAACTTCTTGGTCATGCTGTTGCGTCCCTGGCTGTTCATAAGCGCCATAGCCGTGGCGTTGTGGAACAGCTGGGTGCCGTAGTCGAAGTTGATGGAAAGGATGAACTCGCTGGTGCATTCGTCATATTCAGAGAACAGGACGGTGTAGTCGAGGTCAGGGTCGCCGGTCGAATAGAGTTTGAACGGGCCGTTTGTCATAAGTTCGTCGGCGGCCTCCGCGGCAAGGTCGAGATAGTACTTGTAGTCGTGCTCCTCATAGACGATCCCGTGGTACTTCCTGTAGGTGCCTTCGTAGAGGCAGAAACGGGCTTTGAGAGCCAGAGCGGCCCACTTGGTGGCCCTGAAATTATGCGAGCCGTAGGAAGACGGGAGGTTGGCTACCGCCTCGTCGATGTCCTCGACCATATGGGTCATTATCACCTCGCGCGAGTCGCGCGGGCCGAAGATCACCTCGTCATCCGTCTCAGGTTCGTGGTCCAGCCACGGAACGTCGCCGAACTTGCGCACCTTGTCAAAGTAGAAATAGGCCCTGAAGAACTTGCAGAGTCCGGAATACTGGGCAGCGGCCTCGGCATCCTCGCACTGGGCCTTTATGTTGTCAAGGCAGGTGTTGATCCTGCGGAGGTTGGTCCAGGTCCAGCTTCCGCCGGAGTTAGGGACGATCCTGTTAGTGCCGCCCTTGACAAGGGATGACGGAGTGGAGGCGGTGTACTGGTCGCTCTGCACGTCGTACGGCTCCTTAGGAAGAAGGTTGTTGTACAGAGGGTTGGTGAAAAGCTGCAGGTCGGTGGCCGTCTTGAAGTACGAATCCGGGCTCAACTGGGACTGAGGGGTCTTGTCGAGCAGGTCATCGCACGAGGTGAACGCTAAAACGGCTGCAGCAAGCAATACGATATACTTTTTCATATTCATCTTCATTTAAAGACTAGAAAGTGATGTCAACACCGAACATATAGGACTTCTGCCAAGGGTAGAAGGATCTGCTGTAGCTGCCGTCTCTGCTGAACGCAGCCTCAGGATCGATGTGTGACGCGTGCTTCTTGAGAGGAGACCAGTAAGCGATGTTCTCTCCGGTGAAGTAGACTCTCAGACCGCCGATGCCGACCTTCTTCGTGACTTTCTTAGGAACGGTGTAGCCGACCGAAAGGTTCTTGAAGCGGAGGTAGCGGCGATTCTGGAGATAGCGGGTGTTCACCCTGTACAGAGGAGCGCCGCTGGTGTAGGCGTAGTAGGACACGGCACGAGGGAAATAGGCGTCCGTGTTGTTGTAGTCCCAGCACTTGGAAAGGAAGTCCTTGTCCAAGTAGGATGTCATAGGCTGGGAGAACGGTCCCCAGAAAGCGTACGAGGTGTTGTCCGGATACCAGTAGAAGTTGCCGGTGCCCTGGAAGAACGCAGACACGTCGAAGCCGAGATAGTCGAAACCAAGCGTGAATCCGTACTGCAGACGTACACGGGAGTTACCGATGATTTTGCGGTCGCCAGGATCGTCGGCCGTGTTGGAGCCGATGCCGATCTTGCCGTCGCCGTCGAGGTCGATGTACTTGAGGTCACCGCCCTTCCAGACACCGCCTGGGACTCTCTTGTTGACGTAGGAGAGGTCCACCTGCGATGAATATTCGGCAGCCTCCTCGTCTGACTGGAAGAGGTCGTCGGCGACGAAACCCCAGATCTCACCAAGCTTCATGCCTTCATAGTAGCTCTTGGCGAAAGTCTTGTTGTTGTTCTTGTATCTGGTGATCTCCGAGTCATAGTCACTCAGAGTGAACTTCAGGTTGTAGCCGAACGGCTTGCCGCCGATCTGCAGCTGGTCTTTCCAGGCCAGGGAGATCTCGAAGCCCTTGGTCCTCAGGTCGGCGGTGTTCTGCTTCGGAGCGTCGGCTCCGTAGAGGGCAGGAAGCGCGTAGCCGTCGGTGAGCATGTCCTTGGTGTCGCGGATGTAGGCCTCGCCGGTGAACTGCAGACGGCTCTTGAACATGTCGATGTCAAGACCGAGGTTGTAGTGGATTGTCTTCTCCCAGGTCAGGTCGGCCGAGTTCGGAGCGGAGATGCTTGAATATTTCGCCGAAGTGCTGGACTCGCCGAAACTGTAGGAAGCGAAGTCGCTGAGAGAAATCTTGCGGATGGCGATGTAGTTGCTAACGTTCTGGTTGCCCAGAGTTCCGTAGGAAGCCCTGATCTTGAAATTGTTCACCGTGTTCTTGAGCGAGCCGAACCACGGTTCCTCGCTGACTCTCCAACCGACGGACGCAGAAGGGAACATACCCCATCTGTGGCCTGCGGCGAAGCGGGAGGTTCCGTCATAACGGCCGGCCATCTCGAAGAGATACTTGCCGCGGTAGTCGTAGTTGATTCGTCCGAAATAGCCAAGGAGTGCGTACTCGGTCTGGCCTCCGGAAACCGTCATCACCGTGTTGCCGTCGGCGCTGGCCCCGACAAGGTCGAGGTCGGAGAGTTCATCGGTGACAAGGTACTGTCCCGTCGCCCCGACATTCTTCTGGTGCTGGGTCTCGTAGTTGCCTCCGACCATCACCTGGAAGTTATGCTTGTCGTTCCAGCTGTGCTTGTAGGTGGCGTAGATGTTGGTGGAGTAGTAGTTGTAGGTCTTTATTTCCTCCGAGAGTTCATCAAGGCCGGCTCCGGTGTCGTAGACCTGGAGTTCCTCGCCAGGATACTGCCTGTACTCCATATTCGTCGTACGGTAGTGGCTCCTGTACTGATGGAACATGTAGGTGAAGTTGCCGACCACAGTCAATCCCTTGAACGGGGTGATGGTCAGTTCGGAAGTGTTCTTGAAATTGGTCCTCTTCTGGGAGTTCTTGTTGTTGCCCTCGCCGAAAGCGATGTGACGGCCGTTGGCGACAGAATAGGAACCGTTGAACACTCCTTCCGCCGGGCGCATCAGCCAGGAGCCGTCAGGGTTCTTCATCGGGAAGATAGGAAGAGCGTGGGCGGCGCTGTAGGCGATGGCGTTCTCGACGTTGCCGACTCCGACGAAGTCGTAGCTGGAGCTGAAGAAGGCGGTGTTGTTGCTGAACTTGATGTGCTTGGTGACATCGAAGGTCAGTTTCGAGCGGAGGTTGTACTTCTGGAACACGTCAGGGTTCTGCTTGATGATGCCGGTCTGACGGTCGTATCCTCCGGAAACATAATACTTCACGCTCTTGCTGCCGCCCGAAAGGGAGACGTTGTGCTGCTGGACAGGGTGCTGGTCGTTGAACAGCATATGCCACCAGTCATAGTTGCCGTAGTAGCGCCACTGGTTCTTTCCGTTGACCACTCTTTCGACAACCCACGGACGGTCAGGATTCTCGGTCTTGTCGTTGACGCGGGCGAGAAGCTGCTGCATGTCGTAGTCATCGTAGAGGATGTAGTCTGAGCCGAGGCAGTTGTTGCGGAACTTGTTGAGCGTGTACACAGACCAGTAACCTCTGGTCTCGTAGTCGGTGGATGTCGTAGGCTCTTCCCAGCCGAAGCGGCCGGAATAGTGGACCTTGGCCTTGTCGGCCTCCTTGCCGCTCTTGGTCGTCACAAGGATCACACCGAACGCGGCGCGGGCTCCGTAAACCGCCGCGGCAGCCGCATCCTTGATGACAGAGATGGACTCCACGTCGTTAGGGTTCACACGGTCGAGGGTGTCCTCGATGCCGTCCACGAGCACGAGCGGAGAGGCACCGTTGATGGACGTGTAGCCGCGGATGTTCAGCGAAGTGTCGGATCCCGGATTACCGGACGAAGTGCTGATGTTGAGTCCCGGGACAGTTCCTTGAAGCATGCTCGACAGGGAATGCGAAGCTCGGTTCTCAAGAGTCTTGGAGTCGATCTGGGTGACGGCGCCCGTGAGGTTGACCTTCTTCTGGACACCGTAGCCGACGACCACGGTCTCGTTCAAGGTCAGATTGTCCTCCTCAAGGACGATCACGACAGACGATCTGGAAGCGGGGATGACGACTTTCTTGGTCAGATAGCCAAGCGAGGAGACCTCGACAGTCACATCCCTTGAAGGAATGGAGATGGAGAAACTTCCATCTTCAACGGTCACGGTGCCGTTTGTCGTGCCCTCAAGCACCACAGCGACACCGACAAGAGGTTGCTGGTTGGTGTCCAGGACTTTCCCGGTCACCTCCCTGTTCTGGGCAAGGGCGGAGAATCCTACCCCAAGCGCCAGGAACAGAGCCGCAGCGATTTTTCTTATTGCTCTCATCATTATCGGTTTGTGAATATAATTATGTGAATATCATTTACTTGTAATTCTCCGCATCGAAGGTCTTCGGGCGGGTCATCTTCTCGGAGTAGACGTTGCCGAAGGAATCGGTCACCTTGATGTCCAGGGTCGTGGCAGGACCGCTGGCGGTCACCTTCCACATATGCGGGCAGGCCGTCGTGGCGAAAGTCGGACTCGCCGTCTCGGCCATCCTCGGAACGCAGTAGGTCAGGATGTGGAGAGGATCGGCTACGCCGCTCACCTTGGTGGCCGTCAACTGCTTCCCGTTCTCGGTGACCTCTATCTTCCAGTCCGGGCTGTAGTTCCAGATGTTGAGATAGACCTCGTCGGCCGTGCTTTGCGTGGTCCAGATCCCGGCCGCCTGGTCGAAGGCCGCCTTGTTCTCGGCCGGAGCGTCCGGCATGCAGGCGGCGGAGGAAAGCAGGATTTTGTTCCTGTCATAGGTGCGGAACTGCACGTCGACGGATTTGCCTGTAGGCTTGTACTGCCATTTAATGTCGGAGCCGCTGACGGAGAAGATCTGGTAACCGCCCGGAGCGCCGTCCTGGCCGATGTGTATTCCCGGGACAAGATAGCCTGTCCACCACCAGGTAGCGCAGACCGCCCCCGAGTTGTGGTCGATCCAGTTGTCGGTGTGGTTGTTCGCCACCTTGTGCGTGTGGCCGGTCAGGAAATGGATCTCCTTGAAGCCGGAAAGAGCGCCGAGAAGCTTGTTCCTTTCCGCAGCGGACATATTCGTCATCGTGGCGTGCATCACGACCACCAGAGGGGCGGAGGTGCTGACGTAGGAAAGGTCCTTCTTCAGCCAGGCGATCTGCTCGTCGGTAACCTTGCAGGTGTAGGTGCGGCTGGCAGAGGTGCCGGAGCCGTCGTTGGTGCAGTAGATGTTGTCCAGCACCACGTAGTGCAGGTCGCCGATGTTGAATGAATAGTAGTCCGGAGCGATGGCCTCCTTGTACTTGAGGATCGTGTCGAAGTCACCGGCCGCCGCCATGTCGTGGTCGTGGTTGCCGATCGTGTGGTAGGCCACCAGGTTGCTGATCTTGTTGGCGTCTGCCAGGTACTCGGCGAAACAGTAACTCTTTGAGTACCAGTACAGATCCCAGGTCATATCACCCAATGTCACCCCGTAGATCTTGTCGGACCCGTGGGAGGTGATGTAGGAATTGATGTCGGTGACGAATTCCGAGAACTGGGCGCGGTCCTTCTGCTTGTTGGCAAGGTGGATGTCACCGAGGACAAGCAGGGTGTACTTGCTCTGGTCTCCGGCGTCGAAGAGCTGGAAATCAACTCTTTCCGCCACATCGGCCGCCTTGGTGAGGTCGACGTGGATGTTCGGCAGGATGCCTGTGTTGGAAGGCTCGTAGCCGCCCGGAACGGAGACGAACACGTAGCCGTACTTCTTGGCTGATTTCATCTGGTAGACTCCGGAGGCGTCGGTGGCGACGACTTCTACTCCATCAGAGACCACCACCCCTTCCAGCGGCTTGCCCTCACAGGTCACGACACCGTAGACGGTGCTTCCCTGCTGCGGCCCCACCTGCCCGGAGTCGACGGTGATGGACGTTCTGCCCACAGAATGGACGGTCGTCCCGCGCCTGACAGCAACGGTGTAGTCGCCCGAATATATTCCTTTATAGAGAGCGATGGTGAAAGTGGACTCCGAGACCGCGGTTATGGCGCAGTCGTGCGACAGACCGGCCGGGTCGCCAAGCACGATGACATCGCTCTTGAGCGGAGCCTTCTTGAAAAGGATTTTGAATGTCAGCGTTTCCGTGTCCTCCTTAAGCGTGATGGAGGAAGGGACGCTGAACTGCACGTCGAAGTCTTCGGTGCCTTCGTTCTTCTCCCCGCAGGAGAAAAGAACGGCGGCGGCCACAGACAGCAGCGCGAAAATGTAGAGAAAGCGTTTCATCTTTTATGAATATGGTTACTTAGCATCAGCCAGACGGCGTTCGCTGCAGATCAGCAGCGCACAGAGGAATACTCCTATCAAAGCGCCGACCGCCACGGAAAGCATCGCGTTGTCCCAGGAACTGCCCACGGCGATTCCGCCCACAAGGATCTTGGAGCAGACAGCGTCGCCGAGCAGGTAGCCGAACAGGCCCACGAATCCGGCGGCTGTGCCGGCGGCGTTCTTAGGCACGAGGTTCAGGGCCTGCACACCGGTGAGGGCGACAGGGCCGTAGATGAAGAAGCCTATCAGACAGAGGGCGATGTAGATAAGCGTTTTCTGGAGGGCCGGAGAAGCGGAGATGACTCCCGAGCCGACCATCCAGTAGAGCAGCACGCCGAGCAGGCAGAAGAACATGCAGATCACGTTCATCGGAGCGCAGCGTCCTTTGAATATCTTCGAAGTGGCCCAGCCGCAGGCCAGCGTGCCGACAGCCCCGACTATGTTGTGGACGGAGAACGCCACCTTGCTCTCGGCGGCCGTCATTATCGCCTTCTCCTGCAGGTAGGTAGGAGCCCAGTCACCGATTCCGTAACGGACCATATAGACGGCCACGTTGGAGATGGCGACGATCCACAGAAGCTTGTT
>CAVJKE010000029.1:0-11640 GCA_963649695.1 bacterium | reverse complement strand
CATAGAGTCGTCGAACAGGAAATAGCGCTGCGTCTTTCTCTCGCTGACAATGATGCTGGCCAGGGCCTCCGGAGCGGCCTGCGAGATGAACCAGCTGATGTCCAGGTCGGAAAGGATGTCCACATTATGGACAAGAAACGGTCCGCCCTCGAGCAGAGGCCTGGCGAACTTGATTCCTCCGCCGGTCTCACGCAGGAAATCCCTCTCGTCGGAGAAACTGACATTCACTCCGAAACCGTCCTGCTCCTTGACATAGCCGATGACCGAATCCGGAAAATGATGCACATTGACCACGAAATCGGACACTCCGGCGGCCTTGAGCTTTGACACCACGTGGTACAACAGCGGTTTGCCACCGACAGAGACCAACGCCTTCGGCAAGGTGTCGGTGATGGGTCTCAGTCTTGTGCCGAGACCGGCGGCGAAGATCAAAGCTTTCATCTGCTACAGGATTTTCTCTATTCCCAACTCCCTGTGGACCAGTGTGATCTTGATGTCATACTTGCCGGCCAGCCTTTGGGCCAGATGCTCGGCGCAGTAGACGGACCTGTGCTGTCCGCCGGTGCAGCCGAAGCAGACCTGCAGGTGGGTGAACTTCCTCTCTATGAAGCGCTTGACGTGGCTGTCCACAAGAGCGTACACGCTGTCCAGGAACTTCGTCACTCCCCCGTCGTCCTCAAGGAACTTGATGACCTCCTCGTCCAGTCCCGTGAACTGCCTGTAGTACTCGAACTTGCCGGGATTGTTGACCGCGCGGCAGTCGAACACGTAGCCGCCTCCGTTGCCGGAGGTGTCGACCGGAATGCCTTTCTTGTAGGCGAAGCTGAACACCTTGACTTCCAGCCGTTTGTCTTCGGCGATTTCATTGAACTGGGACATTGTCGTCAATTTTGTGAGGATCTCGGTGAGATAAGGATAAGCCTCGAAAGGTTTCCGGAGAAGGCGGCGGAGATTGCCGAGCGCGTAAGGAACGCTGGCGAGGAAATGAGGCTTCTTCTCGAAATAGCCTCTGAATCCGTAGGCTCCGAGAACCTGCAGGGTCCTGAACAGGACAAAGAGCCTGAGTCTCTCGGCGAAATGTTCCTCGTCCACCTCTGTGTACTGTTTCAGCGCGTCAAGGTAGGTGCGGACAAGTTCCTTGCGGAGATCTTCAGGATAGCGGGCCTTGGCCTGCCAGACGAAAGAGGCAACATCGTAGTAGACCGGGCCGCGGCGGCCTCCCTGGAAATCGATGAAGTATGGCTCGCCGTCCTTCATCATCACGTTGCGAGCCTGGAAATCCCTGTACATAAATGTCTCGCCGGAATCCTGCATCAGGTCGTCCTTCAGTCTGTCGAAATCGTCCTGCAGACGTACCTCGTTGAATTCCAGTCCGGTGGCTTTCAGAAAGCAGTACTTGAAATAGTTCAGGTCGAAAAGAATCATCCTTTCGTTGAACTCCTTCTCGGGGTAGCAGACAGACCAGTCCAGACCCTCGGCTCCTTTGAACTGCAGCGCCGGCAGCAGTTCCATCGCCCGGCAGAGAAGGCGGCGTTCTTCAAGGGAATATTCACCGCTCTCGCGCCCCTGCGCCACGGCTTTGTAGAGCTGGTCGTCGCCGAGGTCCTCCTGGATGTACCTCATCCTGTCCTCGCTGACAGCCAGTACCTTTGGCACATTGAGCCCTTTGCCGAGAAAATGGGAGTCGAGCCTGATGAACGCTTCGTTCTCCTCAAGGCACGTACCTACCACACCGATAACGGAGATATCCCCGCCGCTGAGGCGGAAATATCTCCTGTTGCTTCCGGAGGAGTTCAGCTCCTCGACCTTATCCGCTTCCCTGCCCGAATAAGTCTCGAACAGAATTTTGAGTTGATCCATCCAGGAATATATTAATACAAACTATTGTAGGTGGCCGAAGTGTTGGAGTAGTAGTTGTACTTCTTCGCCAGGTCGCCGTACATCTGGCCGAGGACCTCGAGGTAAGGAACTCCGTCGACGAGGGTCAGCCTGTAGACGGTGTCGTCGACCTTGTAGTAGTCCTGCCCGTCAAGCGTGATCGTGTCGTAGTCGTCAGGAAGCTCCTCGACAAGGGCTCCGGACGGAGGGACGATGACCTCGTACTGACCGTTGGAGTTCACGATGTAGAAGACTCCGTCCTGGTAGTAGTATGGCTGGTCGGCGTAGGCGTAACTCTGCACAAGGCCGAGCCTGTCCGCCACTGAATACGCCGCGTTCGCTCTCGCTGAGTTCAACGCTATGGTGCTGTTCTGAGCCGCTATCGTGGCGTTGTTCTGGGCGATGATCCTGTTCTGCTCCTCGATTGTCCTGTTGTTGGAGTCGATCGCCCTGTACATCCTGTACGTGTTGTTGTAGTAGGCGAAACGCACGGTAGCGAACACAAGGTCGGTCACGGCGCGCTCGACGCAGACTCCGAACGGAGGACGGCAGACCACGAATATGTCGCCGTAAGGACGGTAATAGATTCCGTCATAGACGCAGTAATCTATGCCCCAGCAGGTCACCCTGCGGTAATGCGAAGGAAGACTGTGGACTCTGTAGCCGAAGTAGTGAGGTTCGTGTCCCCAGAAATGGCTCGGCTTGTCATATTCCATAAAGTCACGCTCGCGCGGCGGGATTCTGCGGACGTTCCTGTCCTCGCCGATCCTCAGGAAATCGCTCTTGCTCTCCTTCATCACATTGGAGCCGTTGTAGGAGGTGAGGCCTTTCCTGGTGGCGTTGCCGACATCCTGTGAGCGGTCGCCTCTTGTGCCTGACACAGCCGACCTGGAGGTGTTGCTTCTTGTGGATGAGCCGGAGCCGATCTGGCGGGCCACCCTTCTGCCGGAACTTCTTGTGGTTGAAGCCGATCCGCTGCGGGATGTCGACGAGCTTCTGACTGAAGAGGCTGATCCGCTGCGGGATGTCGACGAGCTTCTCGAGGTCGTGGCGGAGCCATTTCTGTCAGTTGACGAGCTTCTTGACGAAGTCGATGTGCCGGTCGATGAACTCCTTGACGAGCTTCTCGATGTGGTGGCGGTGCCGCTGTTGTTCCTGCGGTTGTTGTCCTGCGAGTTGTCAAAGGACGAACCGCTACGGGATGTCGACGAGCTTCGTGATGAAGACCCTACCGCCGAGGACGATCTGTCAGTTGAAGATGAACTCCTTGAAACGGAGGAAGTTCCTCTGCTGGAAGAAGAACTTCTTGAAACTGAAGAAGAACCTCTGCTAGAAGAAGAGCTGCCGCTTGAGACGGAAGAACCTCTGCTGGAGGAAGAACTTCTGGTAGCGGAAGACGAACCTCTGCTTGACGAAGACGAAGAGCCTCTGGAAGAGGATGACGAAGAGCGGCTCTGCGACGATGTCGTACTTCTCGAACCGTTCGAACCTCTCTGCTGGGCGTATGAATCAAAAGGAGCGGCGGCCAATGCGATGGCGAGCGCCGAAGCCAATGCTAAGTTAAAGACATTCTTCATGGCGACAGTGTGTTAAGTGGTTAATCATAAAGCCAGTACTTACGGGAAAGAGCCTTGAAGGAATCAACGTCCTTCAGCCAGTAGTCAAGGATGTCCTCAACCTTGAGGCGTTTCCCGAAGGTCGTTCTTACATAATCCGTACCACACACCTTGTCGAACATAGCGTTGCGGTCTGTCGAAAGGGCGAACGGATTCCTCTCCGGATAGAGTTCGTTGACTGCCTGCATCACGTAGAACTGGGTCAGAGTGCAGAAGGCGGCGGCGTAGTCGGTGTAGTGGAACTGCACACCGTGGACAAGGATACCCTTCTTGCTGCCGGAGATCGGTTTGAAATGGATTGTCCTGAACGCCACGCCAGGAAGTCCGTAGCTGTCGAGACGGGCCTTCAGAGCGTCGGCGTCGATCCATTCCGCTGCGAAGACCTCGAACGGAAGGGTGTAACCCACCCCGACATTGAGGTAGCCGTTGAACTCACCGGCGATGCCGGCCGACGGATAGTCGATGGCGGATTGCGGATAAGGGATGTTCGGAGACGGCAGCACCCACGGAAGCCCGGTGTCCTGATAGAGCATATTCCTGTGCCATCCTTCCATCGGGATGACGGTGAGGCGGCATTTCAGCGGGGCTTCGTCGCCCTTCTGGCCGCGGTTGAGGCCTTCTTCATTGATCAGGACGGCGAGTTCACCGACGGTGAGACCGTAGACATAAGGGATGCGGAACTCGCTGACGAATGAGAAGAAACCCGGCTCGACCACGCAGCCTTCCACCTTTTCGCCTCCCAGAGGGTTCGGTCTGTCGAGAACCATAACCTCGATGCCGTTCTCGGCGCAGGCCCTCATCATCAGGCCGAGAGTGCTGATGAAGGTGTAGGAACGCGTACCCACATCCTGGATGTCATAGACCACGACATCAAGGCCTTCCAGCATCTTGTCGGTAGGCTTGCGGGTAGCCCCGTAGACCGAATGGACAGGGATGCCGGTCTTTGAGTCCCTGGTGTCCGCGACCTTGTCGCCGGCGTAGGCGTCGCCTCTCACCCCGTGTTCAGGGGCGAACAGGGCCTTCAGGTGGACTCCCGGGGCCTCGTTGAGGATGTCGATGGTGGAGCGGAGGTTGCGGTCAACTCCGCTCGGATTGGTGACAAGGCCGACATTCTTACCGACAAGCCCTTCGAAACCGCGGCTCTCAAGAACCTCGATACCGGTGCGGACTTTCACTCTGGTGGAATCCTGGCCATAAGCGAGCAGCGGCAGCAGCGCCACAGCAAGCAGAAGGAACAAACGTCTGGCTGGTATCATATATTCACAAATTATTTTTTCCCGTATTCAGGATCGATTTTCCGGTAGGCGGCGAGGGTGACGGCCACGGTCGCGAGGCAGCAGACGATCACCATCCAGAAGAAGCCTCGGTAGCCGAGCCATTCCTGCAGGTAGCCGGCGAACATCCCCGGAACCATCATGCTGAGCGCCATGAAGCAGGTGCAGAAGGCGTAGTGCGAGGTCTTGTATTCCCCCTCGGAGAAGTACATCATATAGAGCATGTAGGCTGTGAAGCCGAAGCCGTAGCCGAACTGTTCGATGGCGATGCAGGTGCAGATTGTGACGAAGCTTTCAGGCTGGGCCACAGCCAGATAGACAAACGAAAAGCACGGAAGGGTCATAAAGGCGGCCATTATCCAGATGGCCTTCTTCAGACCGACGCGGGAGGCCATAAGACCTCCGAGGATGCCTCCCAGAAGCAGGAATATCACGCCGAGGGTGCCATAGGCCAGTCCAACCTCGGCGGTAGCCATTCCGAGTCCCCCGGTCTCCCTTGACGCTACGAGGAACGGGGAGCAGAGTTTGATCAGGAAGGCTTCCGGCAGACGGTAGCAAAGCATGAACACGACAGCGAGCCAGACTCCCGGCTTCCTGAAATAGGTCACCACCGTGTTCTTGAAATCTCTGAATATGTCCCCGGCAGTCGCGGTGGAACCCTTCGGGCGGTCAGACGAGTCTGACACAGGTCTCGGAACGGCCCAGGTGTGGTAGAGGGTCAGGGCGGTCAGCAGGAGTCCCGAGCCTCCGACAGTAATCTGCCAGGCCAGCGGGATGTCGCCAGTGCGGGTCTCCAGAATGCCGGCCACGGCCACGATCACTCCGTTGCCGAACACGTTGGCAAGCCTGTAGAACGTGCTGCGCACTCCTACGAAGGCCGCCTGGCTGCTCTGGCTCTGGGCGAGCATATAGAAGCCGTCGGCGGCTATGTCGTGGGTCGCAGACGCGAAAGCGGCGAATATGAACAGCAGCAGGGTGAACGAGAACAGACCCATAGGCGTCGTTCCAGACGCTATCGTCTGGGCGGAAGGATGCGGCATCGTCAACGCCAGGACGATGAACGCCGCCGACATCACGGTCTGCATCGTCAGGATCCACCATCTTTTGGTCCTGATGATGTCCACGAACGGACTCCAGAGGAACTTGAGCGTCCACGGCAGGTACAGGAGCGAAGTGAACAACGACATCTGCCCGTTGGGAACACCCATCCGGGCGAACATCAGGACGGAGATGTTGTTGACAAGGAAATACGGGATCCCCTCCACGAAATAAAGGGTCGGGATCCAGAGCCAAGGGTTGCGTTCAGTGTTACCGTGTGCTTTCATCAGCGGATGTTTTATCTCTTTTCCAGGACGCTGCCAGGATAGTAATGTTCAAGAATCTGGCTGAAGGTGCAGCCCTGCGAGGCCATCACCGCCGCACCGATCTGGCAAAGGCCGACCCCGTGTCCCCAGCCCTTTCCGTCAAGGACCAGCCGGTCGCCTTCCCAACGAACCGTGAAAGCGGAACTCTTCAGATGCGACTCGGAAAGCCAACGCCTGATCATCAGTTCCTTGCCCACGGCCATAGTCTTTTTCTCTCCTACCACCAGCAGTTTCTTCAGCCTGCCGGAAGGTCCCGCCTCGAGGGGGACAAGGTCACGGATCAGACCGAAGTCGATGCCGGAGCGGCGGCGGACAAGCTCAGAGACCTCCGTCCTTGAATATTCAGTCCTCCACCTGTAGAAGTCCTTCGTCTCCAGGTCGTAGTCGTTCAGCACCTGGGACAGGACGGTCTCGTCGGCGGTGTCGCAGTAGGCCTTCCCGGCCGGATTCTCAGCCGGAGTGTCCGGAACTGATTGAAGGTAAGGGAAATCCTTGTCCTCCCAGCAGGTGCTGAAGAGTTCGGTCACGCCGCCGCAGCATTTCGAGAAACGGGCGTCGCAGATCTCTCCTCCGTAGGTCAGCACGAGTCCCCAGGTCTGGTCGATGGCCTTGCGGACGGTGTCGCCGACCGCCATCGTGAGTCCCTGATAGCGCTGGCAATGGTCGTCAGCGCAGACGTCGAAGAGAGTGTGGTCTTCGTGGTCGAACCACTTGACAAGTTCATTTTCAGATGTTTCCGCAGCCGTGCCGGCCGGTCTGGAAGGGCCGGACTTCCTGCGGGAAATCTGGGCGAGAACCCAGGAACGGGAGATGACGGCGTGGGCCTTCAGGAACTCCAGCCCGGCCGAAGCCTTCATCTCGGACGAAATCACGCTGAGCAGATAGTCCTCGACCCCGACCACGTCGACAGCCGTGACCTTGTCACCGTCCACGATGAATTTCAGGGTGCCGGCGAACTTCTGCGTCACCTGCCTCTCCCAATGGAAATCCACTCCGATCGTCACTCCGTAGAGGATGAAAGACGGCTCCGAGAACATAGTGGCCTCGGTCTGAGCCTCGAACACAAGTTCGTCGTAGAGGACTCCGTTGTAGGAGATGCGGCCGTCCTCGAAAGACACTCTCTGCCGGCCGGCTCCGTCGGAGATCACCTCGAACTCGATCTCTTTGCCGGACATAATGCCGACCTCGAGTTTCGTCTGCGTCCTTGTCAGACGCCAGATGATTCCGTCTTCGGCTTCCTTGCTGACGGTGACCTCAGCCACGACATCGGAAAGCAGACCGGAATCAAGTTTGTCGAAATCCTCCTTTCTCGTTGTGATGAAGACTCCGGCCATATCGGCGCAGCCCGGACTCATCGCAAGATGGTCAGGGCCGTCGGAGAAGTAATTGTGCGGCCGATGTTTCTCTCTGAATATCACGACACTACGGTACTCTCCCCCGCTGCGCCAGGCAAGCAGGTTGAGAAGCGGCTCGTCCGGTCCTCCGCCGGGAGCGGCGCAGTCCAGCAGCCTGTAGAACAGTTTTGTGATGGACTTCGGAGTCTCGGCCTGCAGCACGAAAACTCCGCGGGCATATTCATCAAGATGGAAAAGTTCCGCCTCTTTCACGCCGGTAAGGAACCGCAGACGCTCCGACGCGCCGCCGTCCAGCAGCGCGTCGACCCTTCTTTGCAGCGGGGTCAGGCCCTGCGGGCAGGCCTGGAAATGCATATGGTCCGGCGCGGAGGCTCCGCTGTGGGGGCCGTTGTAGAACCCGACGAGGTCCTTGTGGACGCTCACGAAGTCGAGCAGGTCCTGGTAGCGGTGCCAGATCGACTGCGGGGTGTGTTCGAAACTTGAGACGACCAGATGCGAAGGGAAGATCGGATATGGGTTCAGAGTGACGCGGTAGCGGCGGCCCTTGCGGCCTTCAAACTCAAGGTTGGTCTGCTGCGGAGGTCTGTTCGCCGGACAGAGGAAGCAAGGCCTCGCGGCGATGGAATCCTTGTCCAGAGCGGCCTCGGACGAGATTTTCCTGCACGGATTGAACTGGACCTCGACTTCGAGGCCTCCGACCGTCAGCCGTTTCGTGACGGCCTTCTTGAGGTCGCGGTAATTCTCCGCGGCCAAAGGCCAGACCGACAGCTGGTCATTGATGAATTTGGCATAGTCGTCACCCACCATCATAGCGAAATCACAACAAAGAAAGCAAAGTGCCGCGGATCGACCTGAACTCCTGCTCGAAGTTTGGAGTGAATATGCCCGCTCCGAGCCTGGCCTCGATCTCCGCCATGTCCCAGTAACGCCCTTCCGAGACCTCGTCGTTGTCAGGGGTCAGGGTGAAGCTCCCCACCGCAGCGAAAACATTGACAAGTTCCCTCTCGCTGGCGGACTCCCAGATGTAGGATTTGAGGTAGACAGGGTTGAAATCCCTGAAGCCGAGTTCCTCGGAAGCCTCTCTGTAAAGAGCCTCCTCAAGGCCCTCGCCGTAGTCCACATGGCCTCCCACAGCCGTGTCCCAGCAGCCTGGAAGAAGGTCTTTGGTCATCGCCCGTTTCTGGAGGTAAAGTCCGCCGGAACGGTTGATGATGTGCAGATGCACGACAGGATGGGTCAGTTTGGACCCGTTGTGGACCGAAGACCTGGCGGCCTGTCCGATGACCAGACCGTTCTCCTCGACGACAGGGACCATCTCGCCGGCCGGGCGTGGCTGGTCGCCGGGGCTGTCAGCCGTTGGCAACGGCAGCACGACAGCCGGAGAGGAAGGGTAGATCAGCTCGAACATCAGGCTATGGCTACAAGGATCAGCAACTGGGCCACAAGAACCCTGAGGAACATAGTCAAAGGATAGACGGTGGCATAGTTGACCGCCGGATAGTCAGTTCCGTAAGCCCCCTGGGTGAAGGCGAGGACGGCCGGGTCGGTCGTGCCGCCGGTCAGAAGACCGCAGATCTTGTAGAAGTTCAGCTTGAAGACGTATCTGGCCACCAGACCGATGACGCAGACAGGGATGAAGGTGATCAGCGCTCCGTAGAGGATCCACCAGTAACCTCCGTTGACGATCGAACTTACGAAGTTCTGACCTGCTCCGAGACCTACGGCGGCCATGAAGAAGGAGATACCCATCTCCCTGATCATCAGGTTGGCGCTCTGGGTCGTGTAGGTCGTGATCTTCCATTTCGGGCCATAGTAGCCGAGAAGGATGGCTATGATCAGCGGACCGCCGGCAAGACCGAGCTTGATCGGCTGAGGGATGCCCGGAATGGTGATCGGAATCGAGCCGAAGATGACTCCGAGAGCGATGCCGAAGAAGATAGGGATGAGGTTAGGATGGTTGAGCGTGGAAGTCTGGTTGCCGACAAGTGAGGCGACCTCCTTGATGCCGTCCTCAGGTCCTACGACCCTTAACACGTCGCCGACCTGAAGGATAAGGTTAGGCATGGCCACAAGGCCTACGCCGGCTCTGATCACACGGGTGATGCTTACACCGTAGTTGGCCCTGACATTGAGAGACCTGAGGGTCTTTCCGGTCAGGTTGTCCTTGGTCACGGTGATCTTTCTGTTGACCATCTTGCTGTCCATAAGCTCCCAGTCCTCAAGGTGCATAGGAACTTCCTTGCCGAAGGTGATCCTGAGGTTGTCGACATTCTTCTGCGAAGTGACGATCAGCAGTTTGTCTCCCTGCTGCAGCACCGTGTCAGGTCCAGGCATCGAGATGACACCGTCACGAAGGATTCTGGAGATCACAATGGAGCCGCCGAGATCCCTGAGGGCATCCTTGACGGTCAGGCCGAAGACGGCCGGATTCTCGACCTCACAATGCATACGTCTCGCCACATCCTCGTTTCCGCCTTCATTGTCAAGTTCCTCCTTCTCCTTGGCGAGGTCGACCTTGAAGACGGCCTTGAAGATCATTATCAGACCGATGACAAGAAGGACTCCCAGCGGGTAGGCCACTGCATAGGCGGAGGCAAGTCCCGAGGTCACGCCGGTGATGTCCTGTGCCTGATAGCCTACGGCCGTCATCGAGTCGGCCATCGTCTGCTGCGCGGCACCGAGTCCAGGGGTGTTGGTCACGGCTCCCGACATCACTCCGACCATAGTCTTGAGATCCTCGCCGGTGACCAGATGGATGGTGACGGTCACGATGACGGCGAGCAGCACAAGGCCCAGGGCCAGGAAGTTCATCAGCAGGCCTCCCTTCTTGAAGGAATGGAAGAATCCAGGGCCGACCTGGAGTCCTACCGAGAACACGAAGAGGATCAGGCCGAAGTCCTTCATGAAACCGAGGACGGTCGTGTCTACCCTGAGACCGAAGTGGCTGAGGAGGATGGCCACGAACAGGATCCAGGTGGATCCGATGGACACTCCTTTGATTTTGAATTTACCGAGGTACAATCCTGTCGCTACCACAAAAGCGAAGACAAGAATCGAATGTGCGATTCCCGTACCTAAAAACAGATCACTCATAATACACTAAAAAACTCAAAAAAACTCAATCTGCTAAAACTTAATCCGTTAAATCTATCTGTGCCGCGAAGCACTGTTTATCTTCTACTTTACCAGTCACGTAATATGTCTTCGGCGCTCCGGCCGCCTGCCCCACGGAAAGCACCACCTCGTCTCCCGGTCTGGTCTCCTTCACGAAATTGATGGTCAGGCTCTTGACTCCTGACCCCGCGAGCGAGGCATAGTCGATGCTGTCCATAGCCCAGACCACATAGCGGGCGTTGTTGGTGTGCCCGTTGATGTCGACATCCGAATAGACGACCTTGTGCGTCCTGACCTCCTTCATCTCCACGTCCTTAGGGACGACAACCTTGCCGCAAGGAGCGACGATGGCGTTGTCGGCACACTGCGTGGACGCCGGCACCATATTCAGAACCTCGTCGCTGCGCACCAGCCGCCGCGTCTGTATGTTCATCACGATCCACGAGGATGTGCAGGACACCAGCGCCTTGGATTTGTCGGCGAAGTCAGTGTCGCCGGCCGCCCGAAGCTCGAAGTCTCTCAGAAAGAACAGGCCGTCGAGGCCTTTGTGCCAGGTGTAGAGGGTCGTTTTGTCCGTCCACCGCGGAGCCGCTGGGAATTCGATGTGCATCCTCGACAGCACCCAGACCGTCTGGTGCTTCTGGAGGTCATCGTAGCCGAAATGCAGTTCGGTGGCCGCCAGATACGCAAGTTCCTGGGCGTGGTCCATAAAAGCGGCAGGCTTCAGATGGGACGACGCGTCGGTGTCATAACAGGGGATCGTTATGTCTCTTTTGAATTTGTTCTGTTCGTTCGCTTCCATAATTCGCTTCCATAAGGGAATCAATAATTTCAATAATTGATGATTCTCAATTCTTCCGAGGTGTAAAGCAGGGAGTCTATGAAATCCGGTGCCACGCGGGAGAGGAGCAGGAATATTCCTAAAGCGAGCAAGACGACGGCGGCGGCGCAGAGCAGCGCCACGAGGGCGTTCTTCCATCCACTGCGCCGGGTTTTCTTCAGCGCGGACGGGGCTGCCGGAACCTCCACTGCAGGGATT
>CAVJKE010000028.1:0-11865 GCA_963649695.1 bacterium | reverse complement strand
GTCCTGCCTCCACCGGGGTTTGTAGTTTGAGCGTTTCCATACCTTGCCTTTCAGAGTCCATTCTATGTGACTGCGGATGCGAATTTACGAAATATTAAGTAAATTTGCATTGCACCGCTCCTGAATGGCGGCTTTCTGAATTTCCGGTTTATGAGGAAAAAAGCGATTTTGTTGACACTGATCCTGACGGCCGCGACCTGCGCCGCCCAGAAAAAGGCCGTGATGACCTACGGCGCTGACTTCCAGTACTATTTCGACAACAGGGAATATGACGGATCGGGCAACTTGTTCGAGACTTCCGGCACCGCCCACGCCTTCAGGCTCACTCCTACCGTGGGAGTGAAGGTCGAAGGAAGGAATATGACGCACACTCTCACGCTCGGCGTCGATGTGATGAAGAATATGGGCGAGTCGCCTGTGGGGGATGATGACGCCAAGCTTCAGAACACGGCTCTGTTCAGGGAAATCACGTGCTGGTACGGCCTTGACCTGGCAAGGCGCGGCGGAACCTTCAGTCTTCTGGCCGGCGTGTTTCCCCGCCGCCACTCAGTCTTCGGGACAGGAAATCCGGCATGGTCGGAAGATCCCGTGAAGACCGACTACATCCCATCGTTGTTCATCTCGGATCTCAATCAGTTCTATGACAACAACTTGGAAGGCCTCCTGCTGAAATGGTCGTCAAAGAAGGGCTACAGCGAGGTCGGTCTTGACTGGATGGGTCTGATCGGCCACGGCCGCAGGGAACGCTTCCAGATCTTCACCTACGGTGACTACATCCTTGGCGACAGCCCTCTGCGCGCAGGCTGGACCGCCACAATGTACCATTTCGCCAACACCTTGGAGTACAAGGGAGTGGTCGACAACGTTCTTGCGTCGCCGTTCATCAGGATGACGTCCGGTAGAGGCGATTTCCGCTGGAACGCCAAACTGAGTTATGTCCAGGGTCTGCACCAGGACCGCATCAACGACACTGGCCTTGAACCTTCGTTCGGCGGTCTGCTCACCCTGAACCTCGGCTACAGCCGTTTCGGCATCCTGAACGACTCCTACTACGGCAAAGGCCAGATGCCTTACTGGTTCACGGTCGACGGGGGCGGGAATATGCTCGGCGGCGACCTGTACCAGGGCAGCCCGTTCTACCGTATCAGCGCCGACGGCTCGGACTGGAAACATCCGGGATTCTACGACAGGGCGGAACTCTACTGGCAGCCTTACATCTGCGGCTTCGCCCGCCTGCGGCTTTCGGCGGTCGCCCATTTCACGGACGGCGGCTTCCAGGGCTGGCAGCAGAAACTTTCCGTGGTTTTCGACCTGGGAAGGGCGATTTACGGCACCGGCAAGCCTGAAAGGCAGAAAGGCGGAAGGATAGAAAGAAAGCATTTCGAGATTTACCTGTAGGGGATAGGTAACGTATTCAAAGGGATAATGTACAAGGTTATGAGAAAGGTTTTTTCATTGACATTGCTCGCGGCCGGAGCGGCCGCTCTTCTGGCCGGTTGCGGCCGGAGTCTGAAGGAAGGGGACTATGTCCTTCAGCTTCTGACCACCAATGATGTCCACGGTTCGTATTTCGACTCGACCTATGTGGGCGGGGGAGTGCGGAAGTCCCTGTTCGCCGTCAAGACGGTGGTGGACAGCGTGCGCGCCGCCGACGGAGCGGACAATGTGGTCCTGGTGGATGCCGGCGATTTTCTCCAGGGCGACAACGCCGCCTACTATTTCAACTATGTGGACACGGTTTCGCCCCACGTCTATCCCCGTCTGGCCGCCCGTCTGGGCTATGACGCTGTCACCGTCGGCAACCACGACATCGAGACCGGCCACAAGGTCTATGACCGCATAGCCGCCGACCTCAAGGCTGAAGGGATCCCGTTCCTCGGGGGCAACGCCATCCGGACGGACAACGGAGAACCTTACTTCCCTCTGTACAGGATTGTCCGCCGGGGAGGACTGAAGGTGGCCATCCTCGGTTTCACCAACGCCAACATGAAGAACTGGCTGTCCGAGAAACTCTGGAGCGGGATGACGTTCGAGAGCCTTCTGCCTCTGGTCCAGGAGGATGTCGACAAGGTCACCGCGAAGGAGAAGCCGGATGTAGTTATCGTGTCCGTCCATTCCGGCACGGGTGCAGGTGACGGGTCGATGCTTGAGAGCCAGGGGCTTGACCTTTACAAGAGCCTCCGAGGAGTGGATTTCCTGATCTGCTCCCACGACCACAGGCCGTTCACGGCCTCCTGCGACAGCATCGCGCTGATCAACTCCGGAAGCCATTGCCGTTTCGTCGGCCACGGGACCCTTCGCCTGAAAGTCGAGGGAGGAAAGATCACGGAACGGTCCGTCGGAGCGGACCTGATCCCGGTCGACCCTCGCAAGGTGGACACATTGATGGCAAAGGATTTCCACGAGGATTACCAGGCTGTGCAGGTCTTCACGACCCAGGAGGTCGGCGACCTGAAGGTGGATATGCGCACCCGGGACGCCTATACGGGGATGTGCGACTATGTCAACCTTGTCCACACTCTCGGCCTCGGCTGCAGTCCCGCTCAGATCTCCATCGCCGCGCCTCTGACCTACGACGGTTTCGTCAAGGCCGGCACGTTGATCTACAAGGACCTGTTCACGATCTATCCTTATGAGAACCAGCTGTACGTCATCACGATGACAGGCTTGGAAATCAAAAACTACCTTGAGGCTTCCTACAACCGCTGGATCGTCACCGCTTCCGGACCTTCAGACCATGTGTTGAACATCATCAGCAGGGATGATCCTCGCACAGGCGCGAAGGGCTGGTCCTTCGCGGAAAGGTCCTACAACTTCGACTCGGCCGCCGGCATCGACTACACCGTGGATGTCACCAGGCCGTATGGCTCGAGAATCAGCATCTCGTCGATGGCTGACGGCACTCCTTTCAGCCTTGATTCGACCTACAATGTGGCGATGACCTCCTACCGCGCCAGCGGTGGTGGCGGCCTGCTGCGTGAGGTCGGCATCGACACGGACCGGATAGCGGAGCGCACCGTCGAGTACTACCCTGAGATCCGGGAGCTTCTCTATGAATATCTTAAAGCGCATCACGAGATCGATCCGGCCGTCATCGGCGACCCTTCGGTGATCGGCCATTGGGAATTCGTCCCGGAGAAGACCGCCCGTCCGGCCCTTGACCGCGACCTCGCCCTGCTCTTTGAACCTAAAGATTCGGTTCAAAAATAGCCTGCATTTTCAACCGAATTCAGGTATAGGGCCATTCGGTTCAAAAAACGCCGGTTTCTTCAACCAAATATAAACACAAAGATGGTGACTGTTTTCAGTCACCATCTTTTGTATTATAGTCTGCCCCTGAGGCTTACTTCTCAAGGCAGGAATCCATCAGGTCGGAGATCTCCTTGCGGTCAAGGTTCTGGCCGATGAAGACGATCTTCTCCATCCTGTCGCCGTAGACCGGATCCCAGTCCTTGCGCAGATTCTTGTCCCTGCGCATCATCTCCTGAAGCTGGTCCTCAGGCATCGTGGCGAACCAGAGGCCGGCGTCCCGGATCGACTTCTGCACTCCGGACTGCTCGAAGAGGTAGCACTTGTCCTTCTGGTCGGCGAAATAGCAGAGACCCTTGGCCCTGATGATGTTCTTAGGCCATTTCTTTGACACGGCCCAGTCGAACTTGTTGATGTCCAGAGGCTCGCGGCGGTAGTAGACGAAAGTGCCGATGTTATATTCCTCGACCTCGCCGCCCTCGTGGTCGTGATGATGGTGATGGTGGTGATGCCCGTGCCCTTCCTCGTGGCCCTCGTGGTCATCGTCATCATCATCGTCGTCATCGTGATGGCCTTCGTGGCCGTCTTCGTCTTCATCGTGGTGATGCCCGTGTTCTTCCTCATCGTGCTCGTCATCCTCGTCTCCGACATTCCCGTCGCCCTCGATGGCCGCGATCCAGGCCGCCGAGGTGGCCGTCTTGTCGAAATCGAACAGTTCAGTGTGCAGGATCTTGTCCAGGTCGATCTCCCCGTAGTCGCACTCGAAGATCGTCACCTTCGGGTTCAAGGCCTTCACGATGTCGCGCACCCTGCCGAGCTCCTCCGGCTTGACTTCCGAGGCCTTGTTGAGAAGCACGATGTTGCAGAACTCGATCTGCTGGATCACAAGGTTCTCGAGGTCGTCCTCCTTGAGGTTGTCTTTCTTGAGGTCGTCGCCGCAGGCGAACTCGCTCTGCATCCTCAGCGCGTCCACGACGGTCACGATGCAGTCAAGTTTCGGAGCGTTCGCGGCTGAATATTCAGGAACAAGCTTTTTGTAGGAGCAGATGGTCTGGGCGATCGGGGCCGGTTCGCAGATGCCGCTCGCCTCGATGACGATGTAGTCGAAGCGGTTGGACTCGCACAGGTCTTTCAGCTGGGCCACGAGGTCCATCTTCAGGGTGCAGCAGATGCAGCCGTTCTGCAGAGGCACGAGGCTGTCGTCTGTCGTGCCGACCACGCCGCCCTTCTGGATGAGGTCTGCGTCGATGTTCACCTCGCCGATGTCGTTCACGATGACGGCGAACTTGATGCCTTTCTTGTTGGAAAGGATCCTGTTGACCAAGGTAGTCTTGCCGCTTCCGAGGTATCCCGTCAGAAGCAGTACCGGTATTTCCCTGTTTTCCACGGTTATTGTCATAGCAATGTCTTTGTTTTTCAGTGACGCGAATTTAGGAAATTTTCTCTATCGGTGAAACAAAGGTTTGACGGCCGGAGGCCCTTCGCGGCCGCTTAAAGTTGTTGTGTAAATGAAGATATTTTACTAAATTTGCAGTCAGGCAGGTAAAAGTCGGCCTTCTTGATGATGCTTGAAGCTGTTAAGACAGACATCGAAAAGTTGATCGCTCTCTATGAGGCGCAGAAAGCGGAGTGTGATTCTCTCCGCGCGGAACTTCGTGAGAGCGAGGCCGCCAACAAGTCCTGCAGGGAACAGATTGCAGATCTGGAACAACAGATCGACAACCTTAATCTGTCGAAAGCCTTCGGCGTGGCCGGAGACGGTTCGGCGGCGAAGGAAAAGATTGAGAAACTTATCAAAGAGATCGACAAGTGCATCTCTTTGCTTGAAAATTAAACTTGAGGGTGACGATGGGTCAGAACATCAAGATCAAGATCGGGAACAACGAGTATTCTCTTGTCGCTTCTTCTCCGGAGATAGAGAGCGCGATGAGGGAGGCGGCCGGCCAGATAAACAAGACTCTGGCCAACTACGACGCGAAGTACCCGACCAAGTCACTCTCGGACAAGCTTTCCTTTGTAGCCCTGAGCGAAGCCACGGCGCGGGTGACGCTTCAGCGTAGATTGAAGGATGTCGAGGCGGAGGGCGCGAGGCTTGCCGCCGATGTTGATTCCTACATTAAGAATATTGAAAAAGACGGCCGTTAGTCCCGCGTGCTCAAATCAACAAGTTCTACACGGAACTGAGTTTACTCGAGCCGGTGAAGACAGGCCAAGGTTACCTTACGGGATCGCGCCTTGCGCGCGACGGTGGATTTTCTGAACCGGAACGGATCTCAAATCTTACTTATCTAAGGTTTCTGACAAGCGACTAACGGCTTTTTTAATGTTTTTGACGACCGGTCGGTTCCCTTGCGGACACCGCCGGCCGTCATTCGTTTCCCTGCCGGGAAGCGGATGTGGCAAAAACAGAACGATAAAACTTTATGATATTATGTTACAGTTGTTTATAGGATTCGTCATAGGCGCGGCGGTAGCGCTTGCGGCTTACATAATCGTCCAGAGAATAGTTCTCAAAGGACGGAAGAACGAGATCATCGAAAAGGCCGAGCTTGAGGGCGAGAGCATCAAGAAGGAGAAGATCCACCAGGCCAAGGAGAAGTTCCTCCAGCTCAAGAGCGAGCACGAGAAGTTCATCGGTGAGAAGAACGCCCAGATCAAGGACGCTGAGAACCGCGTGAAGCAGAAGGAGAACAATCTCAACCAGCAGAATTCCGAACTGCAGAAAAGGCTCCGCGAGACGGACAATGTCAAAGCGAGCCTCCAGGCGCAGAAGGAAGAACTTGGCAGAAAGGCCGAGGAATATGACAGGCTGAGCGCCCAGGCCAACAAGCAGCTTGAGACGATCGCCGGAATGAGCGCCCAGGAAGCCAAGAACATGCTCGTCGAGAACATGAAGGCGGAGGCGAGGACGGAGGCCCAGGCCTACATCAACGACACGATGGACGAGGCCCGTCTGAACGCCAGCAAGGAGGCCAAGAGAATCGTCATCAACACGATCCAGAGAACGGCCACGGAGACGGCCATCGAGAACGCCGTCACCACCTTCCCGATTGACAACGATGAGATCAAGGGACGCATCATCGGCCGCGAGGGCCGCAACATCAGAGCTCTTGAGGCCGCCACCGGTGTCGAAATCGTCGTCGATGACACTCCGGACGCCATCCTGCTTTCAGCCTTCGACCCGGTCCGCAGGGAGGTCGCCAGACTTGCCCTCCACCAGCTTGTGGTCGATGGAAGAATCCACCCGGCACGTATCGAGGAGGTTGTCGCCAAGGTTCAGAAACAGCTTGAGGAAGAGATACTTGAGACTGGTAAGCGCACTTGCATCGACCTGGGCATCCACGGCCTCAACATCGAGCTTGTCAAGATGATCGGCCGTATGAAGTACCGTTCATCCTATGGCCAGAACCTTCTCCAGCACTCACGCGAGGTCGCCAACATCAGCGCCATAATGGCCGCCGAGCTCGGCCTGAATCCGAAACTCGCCAAGAGGGCCGGTCTGCTGCACGACATCGGAAAGGTTTCCGAGGAGGAGCCTGAACTTCCACACGCCCTGCTTGGTATGAAACTCGCCGAGCAGTACAAGGAGAAGCCGGAGATCTGCAACGCCATCGGAGCGCACCACGAGGAGATCGAGATGACCTCCATCATCTCTCCTATCGTTATGATCGGCGACGCCATCTCAGGAGCCCGTCCGGGAGCCCGCCGTGAGGTCATCGAGTCCTACATCAAGAGGCTCAAGGGTATGGAAGACCTTGCCGCCGCCTATCCTGGAGTCACCAAGAGCTACGCCATCCAGGCCGGCCGCGAACTCCGCGTGATCGTCGGCGCCGAGGAGGTCAGCGATGACCAGGCTTCGAGACTCTCCGCCGACATCGCCCAGAAGATCCAGGAGGAGATGACTTATCCGGGACAGGTCAAGATCACCGTCATCAGGGAGACCCGTTCCGTGGCCTACGCCAAATAGCCAGCTCAGGAAAATCAAACTAATCCGCTCCGGCGGTACCGTTATGAGAAATATTTTCAAAAAAACTTTAGCCTTGTCGGCCGCGCTCCTGCTATGGTGCGTGGCCGCTTTGGCGCAGGCCCCGCAGGCCACCGCGCAGTGGAAGGTCTCGGCCCAGGCCGTGTCGGACGATGTCTATGAGATCACCTTCAAGGCCTCCATCATAGACGGCTGGCACATCTACACCGTCGACCACAAGTACAACCCTATCGTGATCGACTTCGAGGATCCGGCAGGATATTCATTGGAAGGCGACCTGGTCCAGGTGACGGAACCATCTGATTTCGAGGGAGAAAAGGTGTTCTTCGACAGGGCGGTCCTGACCCGCAGGGTGCGTCTTTCCGCCGCTTCCGCCACCGTCAAAGGCGAGATAGGCTGGAGCGGTTGCAACGACACCTACTGCGCCGCCCCGGAGACCTACGAGTTCTCCGTGCAGATCGGTGACGCGACCGCGGCCGAAGAACCTCAGACCACGGTGGCGGCCACAGAGGCGGCAACGGAGGAGACGAAAGACAGCGGCTCTCTGTGGGGACTCATAATCGAGGCCATTCTCTGGGGACTCGCGATGCTGATGACGCCTTGCGTCTTCCCAATGGTGCCGATGACCGTCTCCTTCTTCATGAAACAGTCGTCCACCCCTGCCGAGGGACGCTTCAAGGCCTTCATCTACGGCCTTTTCATCGTCCTTCTGTACACCGTCCCGATCAGCGTCATCATCGGCCTGACCTGGATCATCGGAGGCAACGCCGTCACGGCGGACATCTTCAACTGGCTCGCCACGCACTGGCTGCCTAACCTCATCTTCTTCATCGTCTTCATGATCTTCGCGGCTTCCTTCTTCGGAGCGTTCGAGATCGAACTCCCTTCCAGCCTCGCCAACAAAAGCGACGCGAAGAGCGGAGGCAAAGGCCTTGGAGGAATATTCTTCATGGCCCTCACCCTTGTGCTGGTGTCCTTCTCCTGCACGGGTCCTATCGTGGGCACGGTCCTGATCAAATCCACGCAGGGAGAGTTCTGGACCCCTATGGTCACGATGCTGGCCTTCTCCGTGGCGTTCGCCCTGCCGTTCACCATCCTCGCGATGTTCCCTTCTCTCCTTAAAAAGATGAAGGGCAAATCCGGCTCCTGGCTCAACAGCGTCAAGGTCGTCCTGGGCTTCATCGAGGTCGCGCTCGGCTTCAAGTTCCTCAGCGTAGCGGACCAGACCTACCATTGGGGCCTTCTCGACAGGGAAGTCTATTTAGGAATATGGATCGCCACCTTCTCGCTTCTGGGATTCTACCTTCTCGGCAAGCTGCGTTTCAAGAATGACGATCCGGTCGAGCATATCTCTGTCACAAGGCTCGGTCTCGCCATAGCCGTCTTCACCTTCGTCGTGTACATGATCCCTGGAATGTGGGGAGCTCCTCTGAAGGCTCTGTCCGGCTATCTCCCTCCGATGGAGACGCAGGATTTCGTGGTCTGGAACTATGCCGACACCCCTGCCGGCTCCGTCGCCGCTCAGAGCGGGGCTGACGCTGGACACCAGGCTCAGACTGCCGCCGCTGATGGCGTTTCCGCCTACGGTCAGAAATACGACCTCAAGATGCCTCTCGGCCTGACCGGCTATTTCACTCTGGAGGAAGGCCTGGCCGCCGCCAAAGAGCAGGGCAAACCTGTCTTCGTGGACATCACCGGCCACGGCTGCGTCAACTGCCGCGAGATGGAGCAGAGGGTCTGGAGCGACCCGCGTGTCCTCGAGATACTCAAGAACGACTATGTGATCGTGGCCCTCTATGTGGATGACAAGACTAAGCTTGACGAGGCCGACTGGATGACGACTCCGGAAGGCAAGGTCCTGAAAGAGATCGGCCGCGTGAACTCCTACATAGCCCGCACAAGGTTCAATGTGAACGCCCAGCCGAACTACGCCCTGCTGGACGCCGACGGCAACCTCCTCGCTCCTGTAAGAGGGTACAATCTCTCGGTCGAAGACTTCATCAAGTTCCTCAAGCGGTAGTCCGTGGCGCTTAAAGTGCTGTAAATTAACTGAAAGACAAAAGTCCTGGTGCGGATTTCCGCACCAGGACTTTGCTTTGTTGACTGACCGTCAGTGGCTTATCTGCCACGGACACTATCTCTTAGAGGTGACCTCGGCCTCATATTTCTCGATGGCCGGGATGAACTCTTCGCCTACAGGAACGCCGTTCTTGAGGTTGAAGTAGTCGTAGACGGCTCCGAACGGAAGTGACTTGGCCTCCTCCAGAAGGGCGAGACGCTGGAAGTACTTGCCGTTGTCCTCGAACTTGCGCAGGGTCTCAAGCGGCTCGAGGAAGGCCTGGAGCATGCACTTCTGCGTCGAGCGTGTGCCGATGATGTAGGCTCCGATGCGGTTGATGGAAGCGTCGAAGTAGTCAAGACCGATGTGTGTGCGGTCGAGAGCGCCGGCGCGTACGACCTCCTTGAACAGGTCGAGGGTCTGGTCGTTCATCGTGACCACGTGGTCTGAATCCCAACGTACAGGACGGCTGGTGTGGAGCATCAGTTCAGGCACGAAGAGAAGCAGGGAGGCGACCATGTCGCTGATGTTCTCGGTCTGCTCGTAGTGGCCTGTGTCGAGGGTGTACATAAGTTTGCGGGTCGAGCAGTAGCCGGTCACGAAGTCGTGTGAGCCGACGGTGTAGCTCTCGAGTCCGATGCCGAAGAGTTTAGCCTCGAGGCAGGTCTTCATTCCCGGAAGTTCCTCGGCGAGGATCTCGTCGAGAGACTGGGCCATGATCTGGCGGTAGCGGAGACGCTCCACTGTCTGGTCCTTCGATCCGTCATGAACCCAGATGTTCATGATACAAGGGTCGTTCTGGTACTTGCCCATCGCGTCGGCAACCCTGCGGCAGCGCTTTGTGTGCTCGATCCAGAAATCGCGGACGCTCTTGTCAGGATTGGCGAGGGAAAGGTCGCCGCTCTTAGGATGCGAGAAGGAAGTGGAGTTGAAGTCGAGCTTCATACCGTTCTCCTTTCCCCATTCCATCCAGCTCTGGAAATGAGCAGGCTCAACCTCGTCGCGGTCGACGTGCTTGCCCTGGAAATCGCCGTAGATCTCGTGCAGGTTGAGACGCTGCGTTCCGGCGAGAAGGCTCTTCACGAACTTGATGTCGGCGCGGAGCTCATCGATGTTCCTCGCGCGGCCTGGATAGTTGCCTGTGGCCTGGATGCCGCCGGTGAGGGCGGTGTCGTTCTCGAAACCCATCACATCATCGGCCTGCCAGCACTGCAGGGAGATAGGGGTCTTCTCAAGCAGCTCGATGGCCTTGTCGGTGTCGACACCGATGGCGGCGTAGCGCTCTTTGGCCATTTCGTAGGCCTTGATTATCAGATTCTCGTTCATTGTTTTTGGTGTTTAAAAAGTTTCTTGTAATTATCTTGACGGACTGTCTGTCCGTAGCTTGTCTGTCGTCAGCCTGCTTGCTGCGGGAGGCTATTTTTTCGGGAGGTAGGTCTTCGTCTCGATGGAGTTGCCGATGATGCGGCGCATGTCCCATCTGTCACCGACAAGGCCGGCGACCTTGGCCTGCATCATTATGTTGCCGACCGCCGTGCCTTCGACAGGACCGGCGATGACAGGGATGCCGAGGGTGTCGGCAGTGAGCTGGCTGACAACCTTGTTGGCGGATCCGCCGCCGATCACGTGCAGCTTCTCGATCTTGAACGATGCGAAGCTCTGGAGGATTCCGATCACCTCCTTGTACTTCTTGGTGAGGCTGTGGTAGATGCAGCTGACCATCTCGCCGTCGGTCTGAGGAACTTTCTGGCCGGACTCCCGGAGCGCCTCCTTGATCGTGGCGTCCATGTCCTTAGGGGCTGCGAAACGAGGGTCGTCCGGATCGATCGTGGAAGGGAAGTCGAGGGCCGCCCCGGCCATCGCCTCGATCTCGGCGTAGGTGTACTTGCGGCCTTCTTTCTCCCAGGTCTTGCGGCTCTGCTCGAGAAGCCACATTCCGGTGATGTTCTTCAGGAATCTTGTCGTGCCCTCTATGCCGCCCTCGTTGGTGAGGTTGTGGGCCGAAGACCTTTCATCTATGATAGGGGTCTTGCTCTCGATGCCCATAAGGCTCCAGGTGCCGCTGCTGAGGTAGGCGAAGTTCTCGTCGGCCGCAGGCACGGCAGCGATCGCGGAGGCGGTGTCGTGACCGGCCACGGCGATGACAGGCACAGGTTTCATTCCGGTCCGCTCGCAGATCTCAGGCTTGAGGACGCCGACCTTCGTGCCAGGCTGGGATATTCCCAGAAGGATGGAAGGGTCGATGCCGAGGCGCTCGAGCAGGTCACGCTGGAAATCGCGGGTACGCGGGTTGATGAGTCCCGAGGTGGTCGCGTCGGTATATTCACAGACCATCTTTCCGGTGAGCATATAGGCGAGCAGGTCCGGCATGAAGAGAATCTTGTCGGTCTTCGGCAGGCGGGAGTCGGCCTCCTTGCTCTGGGCGTAGATCTGGAAGATGGTGTTGAAGTTCATTATCTGCACGCCGGTGATGGAGTACAGTTCGTCGCGTGGGATGATCTTGAAGACCTCCTCAGGCACGCCGTCGGTGTACGGGTCCCTGTAGGCCCGGGGCATCCCGATGACTTCACCG